>JANOKO010000847.1:0-8099 GCA_031419335.1 Planctomycetota bacterium | reverse complement strand
TTGACGCTCTCGGCACTGGCCAAGAACCAGGACGACCTCCAACTCGTCAGCGAGTTCTCATCCCCATTTGTGAAGGCAGTTCGCTCTCCCGCCACAGGATCAGTCTGATGTCTGCTGACGGTTCTGCTCCCGATCCGACAGCAGCCGGTCCACCCGGTCCCGATCTGGCTGCGCGCGTCGCCCAGCTGATCTATGCACTTCGCAACTGCGGAATCACGGCGGATACGCGGCAGGCGATTGCGGTCGAGCGTTTGCTGATGTCACTGCAACCAAGATGGGCCGAGCCGGACTTCGATCTGGCCGCCCATCTCGGGCCGATCTTCTGCCGGAGCATGGAGGAGCAACGGCGATTTCGGGAAGTGGTGGCGGGGTTGGAGTTACTGCAGGGGCATGTGCCATCGCAGACAGGGGGAGACCCAGCACCGCCGATCGTGCCACACAAGTCTCCGAAGAAATCAAATTGGCGACTGAGTTGGCGGGCTGGATTCGTCACATTCATCCTCTTGTTACTCGGCACGATCGCAGTGTTTCAGTTTTGGCCGAAGCCACCGATCGTTGGCGAAACTGGCGAAACACCAAAGCCACCATCGGAGAATTCGGGTGAGGTCGTCCCGCCGATTAAGCCACCACCTCCAACAACCAACACTGCCCCCGCCAAGCTCCTCAGCTACCACCGCATCATGCTCCGCAAGCCCCTTGCGAGGCCATCGCTCTGGAGTTGGGCTTGGGCGGCGGTTCCCTTGGTTTGTTTCGCGGGGTGGTATCTCAACCATCGAGAAAAGCGGCCTCGACTGCGACGTGAGTCGACCGACCTGCCACAGGTCTTCCAGGAAGTGCGGCTACCGGGCGGCCCGCGTGAGCCGCTCTCGCGGATGCGTGTACGAGAACTCAGTCGGTCATTGCGTATTCGTCAACGTGTCGCCGGTCGCGAGCTGCATATTGACTCCACGATCACGCGGACAATCGAAAACGGAGGCTTGCCGACTCCCGTCTTCGAGTCATTGATCGAACCTCGATATCTGGTCCTGATTGATCGAACGGGGATTGGTGACCATTTCAGTGAGCTGTCGAATCAGCTGCTCGGCACACTCCAATCCAGCAACGTCGATTGCGAAGCTTTCGAATTCGACGGCAACCCGACGTACTGCAACATTCCGCGCTGGGAACTTCTGGATGCGACGCAACGTCGATCCGCGCCACGCCGTTCAAAACGACGAGATTCGGAGCGATTCCGTTTCAAACTCACGGAAATCCTCGACCGACTGCCCGATCGGCCATTGCTGATTCTGAGCGACGGGGCAAGATTCCTGAACCCGTTTACCGACGCTCCGCCCGAATGGTTCACCTGGGTCAACGATCGCCCCCGCATTCTGATCACTCCCGCCAGCGATGAAGGGGATTGGACCAGTCGCGAGCAGAAGCTGCGCCGACATGGGTTCCAGGTCATCCCCATGACTCCGACTGGCATTCCTGAAGTCGCATCTGTGCTGTCCGGGATCGAATCGCCGCGCCGCGACCCGCAGCGTCATTCCTTGTCGTTCGAGGATGAACCCGATCGCTGCCTGTCGATCTTCCAGCCGCCAGCCGACTTCATCCAGCGGCTCTGCCGGGAGCTGCGCGGGCATCTGGGATCGGACGGGTTCTTGTGGCTGGCGTCGTTGGGCGCTTACCCCGAGCTGCACTGGGGGCTGACGCTGCGGTTCGGGGCCAGCCTGATCACGAATCCGGACGGCACGACGAATGACGAACGCTGGGAGCAACTCCTGCCCCGGATGACACGTCTGATCTGGTTGCGACAGGGGTTCATGCCGGATTGGTTGCGGGATGCCTTGAAGGAGAAGCTCTCCCCGCAGGATCAGAACCGCATCCATCAGCTTTTGGTCGAGATCCTGTCGATTTGTGACAGTGAAGCGGCCAAGAGCGAGTCGCAGGCTGATGCAGCGAAGGAAGTTCCGCTGCGCATCGTGATTGAGAAGCCCGTCGGGCTGTGGAATCGGCTCCAGTCGTGGGGGAAACGCAGGCAGATCGCCCGGAAGGAAGCGTTTGAAACTCGCTCTCTGAAGCAGCGACTGGTCGATTCCTGGCACCGCTGGACAGCGTGGTGGACCAAGTCGAAGGATGCCCAGAAACCCGCGAAGCAATTCGACGCCGTCTTCCTGCGGTATCTCGCCCCCCAAGTCCCCGAGTGGCTGGCTCCGATTGTACCGGAGAGATTGCTCAGATTACTGTCCCAGCGAGAGGGCTGGCTTCGCGGCCCCAGCTTATGGTTCTCCGTGGGCGCGTGCGCGGTGTTGATGATCGGCGTGTACTCCGGGGCGGAAAGAGTCCGGGCTCGCCGGTTCCAGGTGCAGTCACTGGAGGTCAGCCACGGCGGCGAGTCGGTGGTGACGCGGCACCGGGATGCCGGGACACGGGGATGGCGCGCGTGTCCCGTCACGACGCTGGAATTCAAGGGACACAGGTACTGGGTCTACAGCGTGGCGTTCTCGCCCGACGGCCAGCGGATCGTCACCGGGTCCGATGACAAGACCGCGCGGGTCTGGAACGCCCGCACGGGGCAGTTGCTGGTCGAATTGCAAGATCACACGAGCTCGGTCAACAGCGTGGCGTACTCGCCGGACGGCCAGCGGATCGTCACCGGGTCGTTTGACAATACCGCGCGGGTCTGGGACGCCCGCACAGGACAGTCGCTGGTCGAATTGCAGGGGCACACGAGATCGGTCAACAGCGTGGCGTACTCGCCGGATGGCCAGTGGATCGTCACCGGGTCTGGGGACAAGACCGCGAGGGTCTGGGACGCCCGTACGGGACAGTCGCTGGTCGAAATGCAGGGGCGCACGAGCGTCGTTAGCAGCGTGGCTTTCTCGCCGGATGGCCAGCGGATCGTCACCGGGTTTGGGGACACCGCGAGGGTCTGGGACGCCCGCACGGGGCAGTCTCTGGTCGAATTGCAGGGGCACACGAACGCGGTCACCAGCGTGGCGTTCTCGCCGGATGGCCAGCGGATCGTCAGCGGATCGTGGGACGGCACCGCGCGGGTCTGGGACGCCCGCTCGGGACAGTCGATGATCGAACTAACAGGCCACACGAACGTAGTCGAGAGCGTGGCGTTCTCGCCGGACGGCGAGCGGATCGTCAGCGGGTCGCGGGACTACACCGCGAGGATCTGGGATCTGCAAACGGAGAAGTACGATCTGGCGCTGCCCTCCGGTATCCAATGGATCGGCATGTCCACCAATAGTCACCGCTGGGCGACTCGCGAACCGTCTGGAGCGGTCGCGGTCCACCAGGTCGCCCGACCAGAACTGGTCCTCCAGCTAGAAGTGGCTCAGGGCGGGCCCGTGGTCCTCCTCTCCTCTGATGGAACTCAGCTCGCAGTGGGGCGTGAGAACGAAGTGGTGTTCCATTCTCTCGACCTTCCGAATGCATCCCCCACCGTCATCGAAACGTCGCTCGCCGCTCCTGTATCGGGCACATGGGGGGGGATGTCGCGACTGGTCGTTTGGGACCGACAGGGGGGCGGGCGGGTTGTCTCTCGATTGCTGGGCGAAGTGCCGCTGAAGTTGCCTTCGGAAATCGTGGGGCACTCCCTCAGCCCAGATCAGAGGACAATGGCGATCTGGAACCAGACAGGCCAGGTGTCCGTTGTTGATCTGGAACGCATGGTCCTGCTCCGCGAATTAACACTCGATGGGATGGGGCTTCCGCAGGTCACATTCGGCCCCCGGAGCGACATAGGAATTGCCTGGAATGATTCGGGACAGGGCGTGATTTTCTGGCCGCGAGGCTTTCAGGGGAACTCCGACTTCGCAAGTTCTGCATTCAACGTCGGTCACCATTCTTCTGACTACATCGATTTGACGAAGAGTCCTGGACCACCGAGCCGAGCCGAACCCGATCGGGCGATCCTGTTCGCAGGTTTCAGCGAGTCGGGAAAGAGTCTTTACCTTCACAGTCCTGATCACAAGCTGATGTTTGAGCGGGTCTTCGATCCGGATGACCGAGAGGGGCTCTCGACGCGGGTGTTGACGACCGGACTTCAAAGTGTCCATACGACGGTCGAAGATGTGAAACAAGTCGTCCAAGGCGACGACAACACACTGGCGGTCGTCTTCACGGATGGTTCCGTCCGGCTCTACGACGCCCAGTACGGCGTGCCGCTGTCGGACCCGTTGCCGACCTCGGGGAAGGTCACGCTGGCGGCGTTTGGCCGACCGGCTCCGGCATCCCTCGAACCGTCTCAACCGCCCATGACCACCGCAGCTTTGTTTCAGGTTCCCGTCTCACCGTCCAAGGGTGATCTTTCAAAACAGCCGAAAGTGAGTCCGAAACAAGACGCAGCACCGGAGTACGAGGAGAAGGGAAAAGCGGCTGATCCGAAGCGGCCCGTTGTCGCCCCGGAAACTCCACTTGAAAAGGGGGCTGACCCCAAGCAGGAAGAGCCCGCTGCCGCACCAATTCCCCCAACCCCAGAAGTTCCCGAGCCCGATACACGGCAGGCTCTCTCGCTCGTCACCGAAGAGGGCAACATCGAAGTCTGGGAACTGAACAACTCTGGACGCGCCGTGGCTCTGTTGATCTCGGGAGTGGCCAGTACGGGGGCATCGCAACCGACCCAGGATTTGGCCAATTTGCTGGAATCCAGATTTGGATTCGAAGTTCAGGTACTGACCAGACCTACGAAACAACAGGTTGATGAGGCTTGGAATCGGCTTCGATCCACACTCAGTCCGTCAGATCGGTTTGTGATGGTCCTGGAGGGTTCCAGTGACACTACGAATGGGAAATATGTCTTCTCGTTAGATGGATCTTCGGACCAGCGGCTAGTTATCGACGACATCCGCGCCTTCATGGACAATACTCGAGCCGGGCAATCGCTCCTCATTGCCGCTGCTTCGCCCAGTGGTCTGTTGATCGGTAAACCAGCGGCTCAGGCCTCGACGGATGCCTCGCCGAGAAGCATCCTGGTGTTCACGGCGTCTGGACAGTCACTGTTCAAAGGTCCGGTCGACACGAAAGGTCTCTTGTCCGAAGTCCAGGCGAGCGCCGAACTCGACGACGGCAAGATACCACCGGAAGGCTCCAAAGAGGCCAGTGCCATATTCCAATTCGGTCCACTGACCGGCAGTCAGCACTCCACCGGAGCCAAGTTCTACTTCCCCGCCGCGCGGCAAGTAGACACAGTTCTCGCCCCAGTCGAAGGGAAAACGGATGCCACCAAGGATGATCCCGCTCCACCAGTCGATGCGAAGGCTGAGGAAGAACCCCCACCTGAGCAGCCAAAGAGTTAGGCTGACGAATCAGATCTTCACACGGAATTGACGGAAAATGACCTAGGGAGGTCATTTCAGCAAGACACTGAGTCGATAGCCTGAACCCCACCAGTCAGTAAGCCATTGCCAGTTTTCGCGAGGACTCTCCCATGAACCGTGCCGCCCAACTTGAACGATTGCGAACGATGCTTCAGCAAGTGTCTTCAGGGTCGACTGAAGCCAGTGTGTTGGAGTCGGCTGGTGGACGGGTCGAATCAATCGAAGGCGTTCCGGAGGAGAAGCGGGCGGCGGCGCTGGAAGGGCTTCGGCGGCTAAGTGCGACGGAGGTTCTTCGCGACGACACGATTGACGGGGATCAGCAGCACGCCTTGGAAGCGATCATCCTCCCCAAGGAGCGACCCGCCGTGCTGGTGGTGGGCGACACGTTCTCGCCGCCGCCGTTTCCGTGGGAGCATCTGGGATCGACCGATTTCAAAACGCGGATCGACAAGGTGATTCCGTTAATTGGGCGAATCGAGGTGCCCAAGCATCCGTCGGTGCCTTACGGGGGAACGGGGTTTGTGGTGGGGCCGAATCTGTTGATGACGAACCGGCATGTGGCCGAGATTTTCACCTCGGGGGTGGGGAAACGAACCTTGATGTTCCGGACAGCTGCGGTCGACTTCAAACGCGAGATCCTTCCCACTCTGCCACAGCTGTTGACCGTGACCAAGGTGGTGATGATCCACCCCTATTGGGATATGGCTTTGCTGGAGGTGAGCGGATTGTCAGGCGGACGGGCGGCATTGCCGGTCTCCACCAAGGCCCCCGCTGAGCTGAACAATCGAGAAGTGGTTGTCATCGGTTACCCAGCCCGGGATTGGCGAAACAACGTCGATGTCCAGAATGAAGTGTTTGGCGGGATGTTCGAAGTCAAGCGGATGCAGCCGGGCCGACTGAAAGCGGTTCGCAAGATCGAGAGTTTCGGCCACAACGTGACGGCGATCACGCATGACGCCTCGACCTTGGGCGGAAACTCTGGTTCAGCGGTCATTGATGTGCTGACCGGTGAGGTCGTTGCGTTGCACTTTGCGGGGCTGTATCTCGACGCGAACTTTGGAGTTCCCATGTATGAGCTGGCGAGGGACTCTCGGGTCGTTCAAGCGGGGCTGAACTTCCAAGGCAGTGTTGCCCCGACGACTGAATGGGCTGCGGTTTGGAAACTGGCCGATCAAGGTGCAGAAGCTCCCGCGCCACAGCCCAATGCAGGCGGAGGAGGCGGAAATGGTGGGATCTCTGCGGTTGCTGCTGCGGGAGCGAGCGGGTCGCAGCCGCTCAGTGGCAACTCGGTGAGCATGACTATCCCGTTGCACGTCACTGTGTCTCTGGGCTCACCCGTGGTCGGCGGGGGCATTTCTGCTCCGGTGGCAGTCGCTCCAATCACTCCCGTTGGCCCGACCGCCCGAGAGGCGATTGCTGCTCAAGAATCGGCACTGGAAGGCGTGGCCGAAGACGCTGTCACCCAGGCTTACAATAAGTTCGATGCCGCGTCGCTTAAGTCGAGTACGTTCAGTTGGAAGGCGTCGATCACGACAGCTGTGTGTAGCCATTTGGCTTATGAAAAGTCTGCGGTTGTCGAAGCCACGATGCGGCAACGGTATCAGATGCAGTCGTGCGAGTTTGTTCAGAACGATGACACCGAATGCTTCGTCGCGGCCAACGCTGACACGATCATCGTCGCCTTCCGTGGGACTGCTGGGACCGCCGACTGGATCGGCAATTTGAAGTTCATTAACACCTCCGCCAGCTACGGCGAACTGCATCGCGGCTTCTACTTCGCCTTCCAGGCCGTCAAATCGAATCTGGAGCAGTTGATTCGCGCAGCTGGCTCATCAACCCGCAAGCTGGTCATCACTGGGCACAGCTTGGGGGGGGCACTCGCTACCGTGTCTGCTGCCGAGTGGCAGGGGGTGTTCGATGTGGCCAGCGTGCATACGTTTGGCCAGCCGCGAGTCGGTCGCCCGAACTTCGTCGCTCACACTCAACAACACTACGGCTCGAAGTTCTTCCGCATGGTGAACGATGACGACATCGTCACCCGCGTCCCGCCCTGGTACGGCCACGTCGGCATCCTCCGCCATTTCGGTCCGACCGGAAGCGTCAGCAACGAATCGTTGGCTCAGCCAGCGGCAGAAGTCCTATCCACCGAATCACCCGCGTTGAGCGAGACCGAGTTCGCCATGTTGCAAGCATCGCTTCAGTTGCCTGCCATGGGGCCAGCAACCGAAGGCGTCGGCTTAGAGGGCTTCTTCCCGAGCTTCTCCGATCACAAGATCGCCAACTACATGACCAAGATCCTGAAGCAGCCCGGCGTGTGAACACCCTCCAGGCATTCCACAGGAAACGCCAGCCGGTCATCGCGTCTTTTGTCATTTCCAAGCACAGAATCAGGAGGTCGGTCATGTATCCCAATCGACGATGTCTCTGGTCTCTACTACCCATTCTGATTCAAGCAACACTTCAAGCAGCTGACAATCCTCGGCACGTCGATCTCGGCCCTGGGATCACGACCATGAAGACGCTGTCGCAGAACTGGACTGATGAGGAGTCGAACTGGTTCTACAATGTGCCGCAAGGGTCTCGGCTGGTGCCCTATGTCTGGTTTCTGCATCTGGAGCAAGCTGGAGCTGCCGAGCTATTTCGAAGTGCGAAGCACATCCGCGATCTGGGCTACATTCCCCGGACGCCCGATCCAATGAATCCCGATGGATTGCCGATTGGATTCATCGAGGATGCTCCGTACGAAGACGGCACTCGTGGGCTGGGGATGACATGCGCGGCGTGTCA
>JANOKO010000846.1:0-1301 GCA_031419335.1 Planctomycetota bacterium | reverse complement strand
CCATCTTGAGCCTCTGTTGAGGGGAGCGATCAGCCGTCAGCGATCAGCAGTCAGCCAGAGAGTGGCCGGTGATAATCGATCGGACTGGTGCACGCTCCTGGGTGTCTGACTGTCTGTTGATGTGGGTGGTGGCTGATGCTCTGGCTGAACGCTGACTGCTACTCCAGAGCCGCAGCTCCGCCGATGATCTCGCTGAGTTCGGAGGTGATCTGTGATTGCCGAGCGCGGTTGTACGCGGTCGAGATCGACTTGATCATGTCCTGAGCGTTCTCGTGGGCGGCCTTCATGGCGACGCGGCGGGCGATCTGCTCGCTGACAGCTGCGTCGAGGAAGCACTTGAAGAACCGGGCCTTGAAGGCGGCGGGCACGATCTCCTCAAGGATCTGGTTCGCGCTCGGGAGGAACTCGTACTCGATCCCGCTGCCCTTGCCAGCTGTGCTACTCGTGGCTGCTGCCGCCAAATCACCGATCGGGAGAATCGTCTCGACAACTGGCGACTGCTTGGCAGCGGATTCGAACTTCTGGTAGACGATGTCGAGGCGGTGCAGACGCCCGGCGATGAAGTCGGCCACGAACCGCGAAGCGATGGCGTTGACGGCGTCAAAGCCCGGCTTGTCTTCGAACTCGGTGTAGGCGTCGTCGACGTGGATCTTCTCGTACTTCATCAGCGACAAGCCGCGCTTGCCGGAGACTTCCAGTCGCACGGTCTTGCCCGCTGCCTTCATCTCGCGCAGACGAGCCATCCCCTTCCGCAAAATCCCGCCGTTAAAGCCGCCGCACAGGCCGCGATTCGAGGTCAGGATCAGCAAGGCAACGTTCTGCTCTTCCGCCGGCTTCTGCAGCAGCGGATGCGAGAACGCCAAGTTGGCACCGGCCAAGTCGGCCACGATCTCGTTGATCTTCTTCGTGTACGCAGCCGCCTCGGTGGCCCGGTCCATCGCTTTCTTAAACCGCGCGGTGGCGATGAGTTCCATCGTCCGCGTGATCTTCGCGATGTTTCGGACCGCCTTGCGGCGTTTCACGAGTTGTCGAGAGTTGGCCATAAGTATTTCCGTAGCGGAAGTCGTCAGACTTTCGCCGTTTGGGCAATCAACACGGCAGAATTCTTACGAATTCTGCTACATGTCTGTCAGGCGAAGACCAATCGCCCCTTGGGCTGAGGAACGTGTCGCCCAAGGGACTGGGCGGTTTCGATCCACTCTTCGATCACCACTTGCACATTCGCGATCGCCTCTTCGTAGGTCAGTCCATCAGCGGCACACCCGGCGAGTTCGGGCACTTCGGCGATCACTCGCTGGTCG
>JANOKO010000845.1:0-4241 GCA_031419335.1 Planctomycetota bacterium | reverse complement strand
CGGCAGTTCCCCGGCTGGCCCCACGGCTGGGGGTTGGCCACGACTTCGCCAATCAGGAGAGTGTTCGACAGGCCATCGGTGATTTCCGAGAACGGACGGGGCAGATCGGGTTGGAGGACGAGCGAGTTGCCCGCATAGTCGATGAGGGCGTAGCCACTTGTCGGAGTTCGTGGGGAGCGCAGGATGCCGGGGTTGCTGGCCCCTTGGATCGGCTTCTCGAACGCGGGGCGGTTCTCCTCCGCTGACCAAGGGAGATCGAGACGAATCTTCGCGGAGGTCGGCTGCTCATCCACATACGGCAAGAGTGCCGTCACCCAACCGTGGCGGACTCTCCCGGTGTCGTCGAAGGTCATCGACGCGGGCAGGGCTTGGTATGTCTCGTGGTAGTTGTGAAACGCCAGTCCCCACTGCTTGAGATTGTTTTTTGATACCGAGCGGCGAGCAGCGATCCGACTGCCTCCCCCTTGCCAAAAGTGAGGCTCCTCCGAAGTGGCCATCCACATGACCTCGTGCGTCATCCCCACGAGGCAAACCCCAGCGATGAAGCTGGCCAGAACTGACAACACCAGAGCCAAGCTGCGGCGCAGATGCCACTCTGGAGATAACTGCCCCGGTGCCTCCCCTCCAAAGCCGGTCGTCAGCCAACCCAGCGTGCGATGGGCTAGAAATACCAGAATCGTCAGACCGATGGTGAACCACGACAGTGAACTGAAGTTGACAGTCATCTCCTGAGCGGACCGTGCCAGAAACAGCATCCACCCGAAAGCCAAGTACAACGGCACCTGCAGCAACGTCAAAAATCCTGGTCCAATGAGTGCCATCAAGATGAAAATGATCACAATGACCACAAGCAGTTCGGTCCACGTGAATCCGCTGCGGTCATTTCGAGAATATGGCTGAGACATGAGTCATCGCCCTCCCTGCACATCTGACGGGGAAGCCTCACCGCCCGTGGCTGGCACCTCAACTGGAGTCACGGGATCGGTCGCTGAAGCAGCGGGAGGCGAAGTGTCAGTCGCGAGAACTGCCTCAGTCCACTTCGCAATCGCCCCACTGACCCGGATCACATATTGAGCATCCCCATAGATCTCGGGCTCGTAGACGAGAACCCCTTGGGTCGACTTGAGGTTCAAGCCGGGAACATACACATATCGCAACGGCGAGTCCGACTCGACCAGCCACAACTCGGCGGGAATCTCGCCCGTCTCGCTCGCCGAGGGAAACCGGCCCTCGTGCGATGACGCAAACTGCCAGAGCGCAAATCGCAAGTCCTCCATGCGTTCTCGTCGCTGACGATCCTGCGTCTCATTCACCGTGAGAGCCACCGGGGCGGGTGTCTGAGCGCCAATCAGCTTGTATGTCACCCCATTTGGCACCCAGGCAGCGGGCGTCATCAGCTCTCTCGCTCCAGATATCATGGCCAACACCACGGTCATGAGCAGTCCCCACAACAGCAATAGCGAGACACTTCGCCCATAGCTCAACTCGGGCAGTTTCGTAAAATCCCGACGTAACCAGTTCCAGAGCCACCTCACGACAGCCGCCATCATGAGAAACCCGACCAGAAAGAACGACAACTCCTCCAGCCGCCGCTTCCCCAGTTCGGTCACGATCAACTCCGGCGACGGCATCCCAGCCAACACGGGCCTAGCCATACCGTCGAGCACCAGACACAGTCCAGCCAGTCGAAATTGACTCATCGGAGACCTCATCCTGCAGCGTGCTTTCGTGTCACAGACCTACTACCTCAATCGCAGACCCTGTGTTGTCAACACAAGTTGTCCGGAAGTGTTACGTACAATACCAGCGACGGTGTCAGAGAATTATCGAAGCGATTGAGATTTTTGTCATGAGTGGATTGTGACGGTTACCCACCGAGTGAGTGGAGCGAACCCGAATGTACCTCGGGGGTATCGATCTGCGGATGTAGACATCCCCCTTGATCTCAGTATTATCTCAAGGACTTACAGTTCGCCCTGATGCCCTGGCGGTCGTGCTTTCACGGTGTTCTATTCGTCGTTCTGATTCCAGCAAGCTCGGCGAGGGGGCATGAACTCCAGGAAACGAAAGCTGTGATGCAGGGAAGCCACCCTGGCTACCGTAAAAACTGCCAACACCTTCCTCCAGCGTCCGTGCCATCACGGAGTCTATTGCAACACGAATTGTCATGACCAAGCTCAGCGTCAACGTCAACAAGATTGCCACTCTACGGAACACCCGCGAAATCGGCATTCCCAGTCCCCTGCGAGCGGCGCAGATTTGCCTGCAAGCCGGGGCGCATGGGATCACAGTCCACCCGCGTCCCGATGAGCGACACATCCGACCCGCCGATGTGAACGAGATCGCCGAACTGCTGCGCGACTACCCGCAGGCGGAATTCAACATTGAGGGCAACCCTTTCTTCGACGAGTTCCTCCGTCACTGCGAACGCACTCGGCCCGCGCAGGCCACGCTGGTCCCCGACTCGCGGGAGCAGTCGACCAGCGACCACGGCTGGAACCTAGAGGCCGACGGAGCCCGGCTTCGACCGCTGATCGCCCAGCTGCACAGCTACGGCTGTCGCGTCAGCGTCTTCCTCGATCCGCATCCGGAACACGTTCCGCTGGCCCGCGGCCTTGGGGCCGACCGCATCGAACTCTACACCGCTCCGTTCGCCGCAGCCTTCGAACACGGTCCGCTCGGATCGGTCCTCGACAGCTACCGCCAGACCGCCGCAGCCGCCGAACATGCAGGCCTGGGCGTGAACGCTGGCCACGACCTGAGCCTCGACAACCTGCCGGTGCTATTGCGGCATATGCCACAATTGGATGAAGTGTCGATCGGCCACGCCTTGATTGCCGAAGCCCTGGAGTTCGGACTGCCAGAGACGGTGCGGAGGTATTTGCGCGTGCTGGAGAGGTGATCATGTCGATGGACAAACTCCATCGACATGTCGTAGTGTGGGACAAGCTCGCTTTGGAGCGCTGGCCCACCATGCGCGACGTGACGCTTACCAAATGGTGGGCCTGCGCCCAAAACGGCTTGTCCCACCCTACTTCGACTTTCCACGGAGCCACATTGATCATGAATCCCATCGCACGGAATAGTTTGGCTGCCATTGTCGGTTTTGTCATTGGCAGCGTGGTCAACCTGGGATTGGTCACCATCGGCATGTCAGTGGTTCCTCTTCCCGAGGGCGCTGATGTCTCGACAATGGAAGCCCTCCGCGAGAGCATGAAGTTGCTTGCGCCGGTGAACTTCATTTTTCCGTTCCTGGCTCACGCACTCGGAACTCTCACCGGTGCTTTCGTCGCTGCCAAGCTCGCGTCCAGCCACCCGATGATATTTGCAATGGGTATTAGCGTCTGTTTTCTGCTCGGCGGTATTGCGATGATCTTCAATTGCGGTGGTCCCGTGTGGTTCATCGCCGCCGACCTCTTGTTGGCGTACATACCTATGGGGTTCCTTGGAGGTGTCGTGGCTGGCGGGAGGAGGACTTAGGCAGGCGGGCGAAAAGAGTCTTCCCGTAAGACGGCTATTCCAGGCCGTCTTGCTGCAAGAATCAATCGAGGACGGCTTGGAAAGGCCATCCGACGGGATACATGAATTCCTGCCACTTGCCTTACTTCAACCACCCCTTACGCACCAACTCGTCAAACACCACGCTTCGAATCGGGCGGTCGCTGGTCAGGCTCATAAACCGCCCGTCGCGCTTCTGGCATTCGCTGGCCAGGTGATCTTCGAGGGCTTGGCGATGGGATTGGTACAGTCCCAGTAACTCCCCGACCGACGAGATATCCAGCGTCCCCCCCGATTCGGAATCGACGAACCGGAAGTCCCCGGTCAGCTCCGGGTTCCTCTCCGATGGTGCCAGGATCTGAATCGCAAAGATCTCCAGTCCCGACCCGTGCAGCAGATTGAACGCCCGACCCACGTCGCCGAAGGTCAAGAAGTCGGAGATCACGACCACCACTCCCCGACCGCGACGACGCTGCAAAACCTCCTCGATCGCCTGCTCCACCGGGAACTCGCCTCCCGGAGTCAGCTCCTCCAGAAACGACAGAAACCGTCGCACCGCCGCTCGCCCTCGTGTGGCCGGGAAGATCGCGGGCGGCTTCCCAGTCTGGGCACAAGAGTAGACGCTGACCTTCTCCACACTCGTGAGTGCGGCCATCCCGAACGCGGCTGCGATCTGCTTGGCGAGGTCGAACTTCCCCTCGAAGTGCATCGAGGTCGAGGCATCGAGCAGGATCGGCACCTGC
>JANOKO010000844.1:0-4810 GCA_031419335.1 Planctomycetota bacterium | reverse complement strand
CGGCAAATTGGCCTGCGGCGAGCTGTCCCTGCGCGAGCTTCAGCAGGTCTGCACTCTGGGGTTTGGATTCGACCTCCGGCAGGTTTTCGGAACGGCTTGGTCCCTGCCAGACCGAGGCCCAGATGACGGCAAACACTCCAGCCAGCAGTGTCCCTCCGAGAAGGAGTCTGCGACGAAGCAGGATGGCGGGAGGGTGAGTCGTGGACATCGAGGGAAAGTGTCAGTGGTGGCTGTGCGAATCGTCCGGATACGCTCCGCTGCGGACCTCGCGCGTGTAGTCGCGAACAGCGTTCTGGACCGTCTCTCGCAGTTGGGCGTACTGCTTGACGAACTTGGGGAGAAAGCCGGTCAGGCCGAGCATATCGGGGCTGACGAGGACTTGGCCATCGCAGTCTGGCCCGGCCCCGATGCCGATCGTGGGGATCGTGAGTTGCCGGCTAATCTCAGCTGCGATTTGGCGTGGGATCAGCTCCAACACGACCGAGAAGGCCCCGGCTTGCTCAGCGGCCTTGGCATCGTTGAGGAGTTGCTCGGCATCACGCTGGACTGCGGAATGTCGACCGAATTTTCGAATCGACTGAGGCCGCATCCCAACATGAGCCATCACCGGGATCTCCACCCGGTGCAGAGCGGCGATGGTAGCCGCCTGGGCTTCACCGCCTTCGAGTTTGACGGCGCTGGCCCCGGTCTCCTTGAGCACGCGGCCGGCATTGCGGATGGCCTGTCGAGGACTGACTTGGTAGCTCATGAACGGCAGATCCACGATCACGAGTGCGCGTTGCGTGGCCCGCGTGACCATCTGGGCGTGGTAGATCATCTCGCTGAGCGTGACCGGCAACGTGGTCTGGTGTCCTTGCACCACCATGCCGAGCGAGTCACCCACCAGCAAGGCGTCCACATCCGATTCGTCGAAGATGCGTGCCCAGAGCGCGTCATAAGCGGTCAAGACACAGAGCTTCCGCCCCTCGCTCTTCGCCTTCACGAAATCAGGGACGGTCACCGATCGAACCGGTTTCGGCGGAGTCGCGCTCATCGCGGTCCTTTTGGGGTGTACTGCATCGTGGGGGGAGCAGACTTCGGCAGTCTCGCGGATACCCGGAGCCATTGTGACATGCTCGCCTCCATTTGCCGAGTCGCCCCCCAAGTTGGATGCCTTCACGCCCAGTTCCCCGCTCGGGAAGAGCGTGATGTGCCTGCCCAGGACGACAAATCAGGACAGATGTTGTCGAGAAAACGCATCATTCCAGCGGTAATGTGGCGATTTCACCACCCCGCAGTCATGGGCGTCCCGTGGGCGGTGGCAGCGGATCCTTTGTGTGTCGTTGACGTTATATCGTGCCGTTCGGTGTGTTCAAGTTCCATGGCGCGCGAGATGCCGAAGCGTGAAGGGCTGAGTCCACGCTGAATTTGTCAGCGGCAAAACTCTCACGAACAGGCAGACAACTCACCATGGCAGAACGCAAATACATTCACGGACTCACAGTTCGCCAAGAGGCCAAGGCCGTGGTCATTGATATCGGTGAAATGGAGATCTGGGACGGCGCAGATTTGTCCCTGATTCGTGATACCCTGATTGCCATGATCCGCAACGAAGGACAGCGTTCCGTCGGGATCAATATGCAATTCGTGAAGTATATCCCCAGTGGATTCTTTGGGATGCTGTTTGATTGGTTCGAAACGGGCATCGAAGTGCGACTCTACCAACCCACCGATCGCGTGTTGAACATGGTCTGGTTTCGGCAGTTCTTCCTGTTCGAATCGGAGAATTGCTATGCCCTTCACGATGGCAGCCTGTGCGCTACCGTGCTGGCAGGAGAGGAGGAGGACTCCACCTGGCAAACGGAGCCACGGATGGGGGAGTCGATCCGGTGTGACGCCGCTCGGGCGCTGTAGAATCGCATACGCTCGGTAGCGATCCTCCGCGGAATCACGCACAAGTCGCCTTGGAGGCAGCCCGCAGTCTGACGAGCAGTGCTGCAACAGCGGCCTGTTGCAGACCGCTGTCGTAGCGCTCAGCATCACGTTTTTCCAGTTTACCCCTTGACGAGTGCCCGGTCGCATCGGAAACTCATGGGCATGCTGAAGACACTCCCACCACTGAACTGCAAACGACCGTCAGGCACGTCCCGGTCGTATTGGCGGTTTGACTTTTGTCCCACCGGGATTTCCGGGCCGGGTCAAAGTTGAGCGAGTGACCGCTTCACCAAGACACCTCAAGGCTCCTGAAATCCCCTCGATTTCAGGAGCCTTTTTCGTTGGGTCAGATGTGGCAGAATGGACTGTCTGCCACATCTGACCAACCAGACCACGGCAGACAAGACTGTCTGCCCCCCTCGAAAGGTTCGACCGATGATCGTCGTCATGAAACATGGAGCTACCGCAGAAATGATCCAGCGGATGGTCCGCCGGGTCGAGGAACTGGGACTTAAGGCGCACGTCATCCAGGGCACCGAGCGCACCGTAATCGCCGCCATCGGCGACAAGCGCGGCAGCGAACGCGACACGCTGGCAGCCTACGAAGAGGTCGAACAAGTCGTCCCGATCCTGGCTCCCTATAAGGTGGCGAGCAAGGAGATCAAAACCGAGCCGACAATCATCCGGGTCCGCGATCTGGTCATTGGCGGCGGGCGGATCGGCGTCATCGCAGGCCCCTGCTCCGTGGAGAGCGAGGACCAGATCATCGACTCGGCAGTCAAGGTCAAAGCCGCCGGAGCCACAGCTCTTCGCGGCGGCGCGTTCAAGCCACGCACCAGCCCCTACTCTTTTCAGGGGATGAAGGAAGAGGGACTCAAGCTCCTCGCAGCCGCCCGCGATGTTACGGGGCTGGCAGTGGTCACCGAGGTCATGACGCCGCATCATGTGGACTTGGTGGCGAAGTACGCGGACGTACTTCAGATTGGAGCCCGCAACATGCAGAACTACCATCTGCTCGAAGCCGTAGGCAAGATCCGTAAGCCGGTCCTGCTGAAGCGCGGACCATCCGCCACGATGGAAGAGTTTCTGTTGGCGGCGGAGTACATCCTCGACCAAGGGAACCAGGAAGTGATCCTGTGCGAACGTGGCATTCGGACGTTTGAGACCCACACGCGGTTCACCCTGCCGCTGGCCAGCGTGCCATACCTCAAGGAGCGGACTCATCTCCCTGTCGTGGTCGACCCGAGTCATGGGACAGGCATCGCCTCACTGGTGCCGCCGATGTGTGTTGCCTCGGTCGCTTGCGGCGCGGATGGTCTCATCATTGAGGTTCACCCCGACCCCCAGAAGGCCATGAGCGACGCCAGCCAGACCATCTCTCCGGAAGTCTTTGCCAAGGCCATGACGCAGTGCCGACTCGTGGCGACCGCGCTCGGACGCCAATTGGGATGAGCGGAGCTGAGAAGCAACCCAGCATGCAGTATTACTTCGAACATACCGCCACGTGTGTCGCGGCGATCTCCGGAGCTTTGGCGGCGAAGGGGAAGCAAGTCGACCTGTTTGGTGTCTTGGTTCTCGCCCTCGTCACCGCTCTGGGCGGTGGGACGCTGCGCGACCTCATTCTGGATGCGCGGCCCGTCTTTTGGGTCGCTGATTCCAGTTTTCTCATCACCGCCACCGCTGGAGCACTGGGCGTCTTTGTCGTGGCCCGGATGGTCGAAATTTCGATCCAACCGCTGCTTTATGCCGATGCGTGCGGACTGGCATTGTTCACTGTCGTCGGCGTCGAGAAGTCACTGTCGCTTGGAGTGTCGCCGAGTGTGGCCGTCGTGATGGGTCTCATGACAGGGACTGCCGGAGGGATAATGCGGGATGTGCTGACCGGTGAGATTCCGCTGGTCTTTCGCAAACAGATTTATCTCTACGCGACCGCGTGTTTGTGCGGGGCACTGGTGTTCGTCCTGCTGCGGTCTGTGTTGCCACATGGCACGCTGCGGTTCCTTGCGATGGGGACCACACTGGGGCTACGTTTGGCGGCGATCTGGTGGAAGATTCACCTCCCAGAGTTTGAGGCGCGCGGTCCAATGAACAAGGAGTAAAATGGATACTTCGCGATGAAGTCGACATAGTCGCCGGACTCTCCGAGTCTGGTGGTTCAGCGCCCGCGAGCGGGGCATACACTCACCGAGAAAACAAAAGCCCCGATCAGCGTGTTTCCAAAATGCCCGTGCGGCGGGGGCATCGCACACACCGGATTCGGAGAATCCGGCGACTTTGGGCCACCTTCTGGCTTGACACAGCCGGCTTCAGCGCGGACTGTCGTAATATTCGCTGCAAATGACAGCGAATATCCACATTCCGCTACGGACTCTGTGCCTTGTCGACAATCTGTGAAAACTTCTCCAGGTCGTCATACCGGTTCCGCCACGTCGTGTACATGATCCCCTGTAACCCGGGGATGCCCTCTGCAGTCTGGAGCCACTGGGCCGCTTGCTGGGGATCGCTGTCGTAGTACCCGGCAATGACGTATTTGTGACCACGATCCGAGAAGAACTTCAAGCTCTCGGCCCGCTTCTCGAAGTACCAGGCGACGATGATCACGTCTTTGTCGAGTCCTTCCCAACTCTTCTCCAGTGAGCCGTTGACGAGGTAATAAGGCCCGGGGACCGCGTTGTGGTGCGGATCAAACATGTCGTTCCAGACGTAGCTCTTCGATTCTGGAGCCACCTCGCGGGCCAACTTGAGACATGCCCGCGCATTCTCGGCGAGGATCTCCCCCGGTGTGGCATGCCGCGCTTGGCACGCCGCACAATGATTCAGGCAGCGAATCTCATCATGAGACATCATGTACCCACTGGCGTTCCACAACTCGTGCATCCGCCGCATCTGGTCGCGG
>JANOKO010000843.1:0-12707 GCA_031419335.1 Planctomycetota bacterium | reverse complement strand
CCCTATAGCTCAATTGGTAGAGCAAATGACTCTTAATCATTAGGTCGTAGGTTCGACTCCTACTGGGGGCACTGTGAAAAGCCGGTTCCGATGGGACCGGCTTTTCGCTTTTGGGGAATGGTCTCTGGTGGCTATCGGTGGCTGGGGGGATGCACTCCATCTGGCTGACCGTTCGTTGCTAGAATCACCCGTTCCGCTGTTCTCTTCCTTCGCCCACCGAGACTCACAGTCATGGAGAGTGCCGTTCGTCGAGCTGCCTTTGAGGCAGCGCGTACGATTGTCGTCAAGATCGGGACCAATGCCCTCTCGCGCCCCAACGATACGCTCGACTTCGATCGCATCGACAGCCTCGCCGACCAACTCGTGAGGCTGCGGCGGACCGGGAAAAAGGTGCTCGTCGTGTCCAGCGGAGCGATCGGAGCCGGGATCGGGTTACTCGGGCTGCGAGAGCGACCGACCGAGCTGCCGCACTTGCAGGCGACCGCTAGCGTGGGGCAGGCTCACCTCATCGGGACATACGATGCCGCGTTTCGGCGGCACGGGCTGCATGCCTCGCAGATCCTGCTGACGGCGAACGACTTTCGGCGGCGGGTGCGATACCTCAACATCCGCAACACGATCAACACGCTGTTCGAGTACGACGTGATCCCGGTCGTCAACGAGAACGACACGGTCAGCATCGACGAGATCAAGTTCGGCGACAACGACCGGCTGGCCGCGATGGTGTCGAGCCTGCTGGAGCGACCGCTGCTGATTATCCTCTCGGTGATCGATGGCCTGTATGACCGCGATCCGAAAGACCCCGCTGCGAAGGTCATCCCCCTCATCGAGGGCTGGAACGAGACCCTCCGCGGCCTCGCTGCCGATTCGAAAAGTTCACGCGGCACTGGCGGGATGGTGAGTAAGCTGGAGGCCGTGCGCATGGCGACCTCCGGCGGCGGGAATGTGATCATCGCCAACGGCACCGACCGCACCGTCCTTGACAAGGTCCGCGAGGCCCAGGAAGTCGGCACGCTGTTCCTCGGTTCGGGCGAGCCGGTCCCCGCCTGGAAGCGCTGGATCGGTTATACTGTCACCCCGGTCGGGAAGCTGCGACTGGACGCCGGAGCCACGCATGCGGTGCGCGACAATGGCCGGTCGCTGCTGGCGATCGGAGTGACCGGGGTCGAGGGACACTTCTCGAAGGGGGAGATCGTCTCGGTCCTCGATCCCGAGGGGGCCGAGATCGCCCGCGGGCTGATCAACTTCAACTCGCAGCAAGTCGCGCAGATCGCGGGGAAGCGGTCCGAGCAGATCACCGCGCTGCTGGGTGCCGACGCAGACCGAGCGGTGATTCATCGCGACAATCTCGCCGTCACCGCGCGCACCGCGTAGGGTGGGACAAGCCGCCTTGTGGGCGTAGGCCCACCATTTCCGTCCATTCCTCGTCGCACATGGTGGGCCAGCGCTCCAAAGCGAGCTTGTCCCACCCTATGAACCTGCGGACAAACATCGAAGGAACCGCCCCATGCCCACCTCCCTCAAGTCCCGCCTGGCCAATGGCGAGACCGTCAACGTCTTCGCCATTGGGCGGATGTATCACCCGAACCTGATTCAGATGTTCGCCATTCACGGCGGGTTCCACGGGTTCTGGATCGACCACGAACATGTGGGGTTCACGGTCGATCAGATCGAACACGCCGCCACAGCCGGTCGGGCGGCGGGATTCGATTGCTTCGTGCGCGTGGCCCCGACGGACTACGCCCTCGTGACGCGCTGCCTGGAGTCCGGAGCGCGCGGAGTCATGGCGGCGCAGATCAACACTGCCGCTGAAGCCGAACAGTTCGTACAGTGGGCCAAGTTCGCCCCGCGCGGCAGGCGGGGCTTGAACTCCGCCGCCTACGATGGCCGATTCGGCAACATGCCGCTGGCCGAGTTCTGCGAGAAAGCCAATCGCGAGACATTCGTCGCCATTCAGATCGAGACCGCAGCTGCGGTGGAAAATGTCGACGCGATTGCCGCGATCGAGGGGGTCGATCACCTGTTCCTTGGCCCCTCGGACTTGAGCCAAGCCCTGGGCGTGATTGGTCAGTTCATGGACCCCAAGTGCATCTCGGCCATCGAGAAAATCTCCGCAGCATGTCACAAGCACGGCAAGAGCTGGGGGGCTGTGACGATGACCCCCGAGCATTGCGAGATGCTGGTGAAACACGGTTGTCGGTTGATCTCGATGACGAACGATGTGCGACTGATCAACTCCGGGATCAAGTCGGTCAAGCACACGTTCGCGCAGTTGTTTGGCGAAGGAACATAGCGCCAGCCGATCACGATCACAACACCTCGGGAGGCTGACGCCACCCCGCTCGCCAGAATGCTTCCCATGCCTCACAAAGTTCTCATCATTGTCGGTGACGCCACCGAAACGGTCGACACACTGTACCCGTATTACCGTCTGCAAGAGGACGGGTTCGTCCCGGTGGTGGCCGCACCCGAGAAACGGACGTATCAAATGGTGATGCACGAGGTGCGGCCCGGCTGGACAATCACACGCGAGTGGGAGGGGTATCAGATCCAGGCGGATGTGGCCTTCAGCGAAATTCGCGAAGAAGAGTACCTCGGCATCTTCTTCAGTGGCGGACGGGCTCCGGAGTACATCCGCTACGACACCGACCTCGTGCGGGTCACGCGACACTTCTTTGACAAGAATCTGCCGGTCGCCAGCGTCTGTCACGGCGTCGAGATTCCCGCATACGCAGGCTGCGTGAAGGGCCGCAAAATGGCGACTGTGCCTAAGTGCCGGTTCGACCTGGAAGCCTGCGGCGGGACATTTGTGGATGCCCCGTGCGTGATCGACGGCAACCTCGTGAGCGGACGAACCTTCCACGACCACGGGCACTACATGGGGGCCTGGATAAAGCTGCTGAACGAGGCCCGGGACCGGGTCATGTCGAATTAAACGGATGGCCCGGCGGGTTCTGCTGGTTGTCCCAGACTATCGATTGATCAGTGACATCACCTCGGCCCGGCTCGACTGATTCGTCTTGAATAAACCCCGCACGGCGCTCGTAATGGTGAGCGCTCCCGGCTTGCGAATGCCGCGAATCGACATGCACGAATGCTCGGCCTCCAGAACGACGATGACTCCCTTGGCGTCGAGTTCCTCCGCCATCATGTCGGCGATCTGGTGAGTCATTCGCTCCTGGACTTGAGGACGGCGTGAGACCTCTTCCACCACACGGGCCAGCTTGCTCAGCCCGACGATCTTTCCCTTGGGGAGATACCCCAGATGGGCCTTCCCCAGGAACGGCAGCAGGTGATGCTCGCACATGCTGTTGAAGCTGATGTCGCGGACCAGCACCAGTTCGTCGAACGTCTCCTCGAATACTCGCTGCAGATGCCGCCGCGGGTCGAGATGCAGCCCAGCGAACAGCTCGGCATACATCCGCGCCACGCGAGCCGGAGTTTCGAGCAGTCCGTTGCGGTCCGGGTCTTCGCCGACCGCAATCAGGATTTCGCGCACCGCTCGCTCCATGCGGGGGAGGTCGGGTTGGAAAGGTTTCGGCTCAGTCATCAGTGTTCTTTCGTGGGACGGGCCCATTGGCCCGTCCGAGTCCGGTAGCTACCTTCGCCAGAAGGTGGGCAAGTTGTCTCGACGTTGGCGGGTGCCCATAGACTTCCGAAGTCTTCCGAGACTTCGGAAGTCTTTCCCCGTGTGCAGACGCGGGTTCCAAGCCCCCCACGTTCTGGCGAACGTAGCTACACATCACCAGTCGTCTCGGACAACTTCTTCGGTGGATGGAAGAACAGCATCAGGATCACGGCTCCCACAGTCGCAGCTGCGGCGGGATAAAGCAGGGCCTTGCTGTAGTCCAAGTCCTTGAGAACCTCCTCACCATTCGGCAACGTCTCGATGGTGCTGTACATCCTCTTCACAGCCTTCCACACGAACCGGGACGTAATCGCGCCCATTCCCAGCACGAGGAAATTGAACAACCCTTGGGCACTCGTGCGGGAGTCCTTCGGCAAGAACTCGTCAATGAAGATGTAGAGTGTGGCGAAGAAGAATGCATAACACACCCCATGCAGCAAGTTGACCGCCACCGCACAATATGGATTCGGGTAGAACGCGAATACACAAAAGCGTGCGGCATGGCCCAGCACACCGATGATCATTGTCTTCTTCCATCCTAAATTGGCCAGCACTGGTGCGAGAAAGGCCATCGTTCCGATTTCCGCAATCTGACCGACGCTCATGGCCGCCTGCACCCAGTTACCCGGCACGCCCACATGCGCTAGATAGTCAAAAGCGAACACGAAATACCCATCATGAACCGTCGAATCAATCCAAGTCACGATGAACAGAACCAAAATGAAAGGATTCGCCAAGTGCTTCAGCGATGCCAACCCAGCACCCGATTCCTGTCCTTCGATCTGGGGCTTGGGAGGAGTGTGTGGCAAGGTCAGACTGAACACCGCGAGAGCCAGTGACCCCACTCCGGCCACCGCGAACGACATCGCCTTACCATTCAGTAGTGCTGGCCCGGTAAGGTTCGTCGCAAACGCTTTTCCGAGCCATTTGATAAACCCGCCTTCGAATCCGGCCAATGCGGGTACGTTCGCCCAGTCAATCAGAATGAAAATGAACGGCCAGGCTGCTGCGATCCAGCCGATGGTTCCCCACAACCGCACCGGACCGAATTCTTTCTGGGCATCTTTGAGATTCGAAAACGCAATGGCATTGGTGACATTGATCGTCGGCACATAGAACAAGCAGTGGATCGCCATACAGGCAAAGAACGGCCAAAAGTCCTTGAACCAGAACAGCCCGAACAGCGCCAGCCCACCAATCAAATGGCTCAGTGCCAGGAACTTTTCGGCGGCAAAGTTACGGTCCACGAACTTGTTCGAAAAGAACATGGCAATGATTGCCGCCACCGGAAAACAAATCTCCACAGCCAACGCCTGAGGATCGGTGAATTTCAAGCCATTTTTACCGAAGTACCCAAAACTGGCCGGCAGCCAGCAGCCCCAGATGAAGAACTCCAGGAACATCATCACCGACAGCTTGAACTTCGGGCTGGTCGCGGGCATTGCAGACGAGTCGTTCGTCATGGAAACACTCCGGGGAGTCGATCGGGGGAGGTGGGCGCAGCGGAGACTGAACCCCTGAGAAGCCGTCAACCTACTGGCCTGCGCGGCCAAGAGCAAGCGCATGTGGCACGACGCTCCGCGTCGTGAGAGTATTCGCCAATGAGAAGTTCCCTGATGAATGCAAGTCGCGGTGCGACATCGCCTACGAGGTAGGACGGCCTTTCCAGACCGTCCCCTCTGGTACGGAGCGATGGGGGTACGGTGTTTGGCTTCCCAACGGGGCGGTGTTCGGTGGTTGGGCGTCGCGCGGGGACGGGCAAGAGTGCCCATCCTACGGGGCAGCCAACCAGCAGTCGGGGTTGTGCAGGACGGAGGCCACCAGCACGCCGTCGACGCCCGCCGCGTCGAGCATTCGCAGATCATCGGCGTTACGCACTCCGCCGCCTGTGATGATCTCGATCTCTGGTCCATGCACAGCGCGGAGGCGCTGACAGAGCGGAATCGTCGTCACCCCGGCCTCCGCTCCGACACCCGCTAGATCGAGGACAATCAACCGCTGCACACCACAGTCAATCGCCAGTGCGGCGATGCGATCCGGGTCGAGGCCCCACTCCGAGGAACCCAGCGGCACGCCGCATTTCAGATCGAGCGAAAACACCACTCGCTCCGCAGGCAAGGCAGCGACGATGGATCGCAAAGCTTCCGGAGACGGGCACGACTCCAACCCCACGATCACCCGCTCCACGCCCGCCTCCAAGACACGCCCGGCTTGTTCCGCTTGACTGACCCCCGCATCCACCAGCAGCCGAAACCCGTCGTCTCGCAACTGCCGATAGACCGCTTCTCCGTCTCGCCCGTGCATGATCGCATTGAGATCGGCCACGTAGACCTCGTTAAAACTGTATCGCTGCCGAATGGCCCGAGCCACCTCCAGCGGCTCCACCCCCCCACACAAGTAACTTTCAATCGGACGGTACAGATCGCGATTCCCCGCCACGCCTCGGACGACGACGTGGTTCAGGATGTCGAGAACCGGGATCAAACGCACATCGAACCCTTCTCGGACAGTTTGCAGTCGATTCAACTCATTCTGAGTTCCGTATTAGACTGGCTCACTTGGAAGTGAGGACTCTGCGAGGGGCACGAACACCAAATCGAGGGTCGAATCGCTTTCCATCAATCCAGAGACGATCCGCTCCCTGAAGTCGTTCGATCACCAGGTCATACCATTCCGGCTTGTGGCGATAGCGTTCCGATACAATGGCCTCAGTGATCGTTTCATCGGCTCGATTGTGATTGCCCATTCGATGGTACGCGAGGGCCAGAAAGTATCGCGACCCGGGGTCGACATGTCGATTTGCCACCTTGTCATAGGCCACAGCCAGTTGCAAAACGCGAGCGGCTTCCACCGGATCCTGCCCCTCGACCAGTGAGATTGCGCCGTCAGCCGCCAGGATCGCCGCCGTCTTTCTCCGCGTTTCAGGATCTAGGTGGTGTTCTATGCGATCCAGTCGACTGTCGAGCTCGAGGTCGGCCACAATACGGTCCGCCTGTTCCTGGTTCAGGGCCCTTGATAAATCGGCGGCGCGGCCTCGAATATCAGCGAGTTCCATGTCGATTCTCGCAGTAGTCTTCTCGAACTCTCGCTGTCTGAACTCCATCACAGCTCGCATGTCGCGAATGTCACGCGTGTTGTCATCCGTCTTGCGTTCGATGCGTGACTGTTCGTATTCCATATCCCGTACCTTGGATTCCAGCTGCGCCATCTGGGCGTTCATACGCTCTACCATTGCCAGAAATTCGGTGCGTGTGGTTTTCTCGTCGATGTCTTCCCGAAGCTTCATGAGTAATTGTGATCCTTCGGAGTCAGAGACATCCGCAGCATCCTTGAGTGCCGATTGCACTATGTCCAAACCATTGTCGATGAGCCTATTTGTCGCACCATCCCAACACTGCTGCATCTTCGTTCTATCATCTCCAGGGATATCCGGTCGGATGAGCTCCGCTACCCCGGCAATTGCGAGATCACCGGCGAAAGCCAGTCCTTTTTTCCACTTCCACTCAGCTTCGGCGTTTTTGCTTACGCCCAGAAAAACGAAAACCACAAAACCAATCAACAGACATCTCATTCTTCCACTCCTCGACAGCATGGAATTCACCGTGTGCCGAGAATCGCATGTCCCCTGACCATCGTCAAGAGGTCGTGCGTCCGATCTCGACCTCGCTGGTATCCGACCCCCGGACTCGAAAGAATGCCTATCCCTGCGTGTGGAATCGATCCACGCCACAAGTCGACACGACTGAGAGTAACGAGAGCGGACTCATGATCCCATCAACTGTGATTGGTCGGCATCTGACGGAGCTGGATACTCCAGTGTTGTGCATCGATCTCGATCGGATGGAGGCCAACATCCGGGCGATGGCGGGGACGCATCAGCGGGCGGGGAAGCAGTGGCGGCCGCATGCGAAGTGTCACAAGTCACCGGCGATAGCGCATCAGCAGATTCGGGCCGGGGCCATCGGCGTGACGGTGGCCAAGGTCTCCGAAGCCGAGGTCTACATCCAGGCGGGCATCCCCGATGTGCTGATCGCCAACCTGGTGGTCGGGCGGCAGAAACTCGAACGTCTGGCTGGCTTGTGCCGGATGGGATCGCCGATGGTGGCTGTCGATCACTTCACCCAGGCAGAGGCCCTGTCGGAAGTCTGCGGTCGGCTCGGCGTGCGGTGCCGGGTGATCCTGGAAGTGAACATCGGCCTGAACCGGGTCGGAGTCAGGCCCGGGCATGACACTCAGGATCTGTCGCGCGGCGTGGCGGGGCTCCCGCATCTCGATCTGGTGGGGGTGATGGGCTACGAGGGGCATCTGCTGACGATCGCGGATGAAGCTCAGAAGCGGGAGCAGATCGCCTCGGCCATGTCCATTCTCGGCGAGACCGCTGACCGATTTCGGCGCGACGGACTGTGTGCCGACATCGTCAGCGCCAGCGGGACGGGGTCGTATCAAATCACCGTCGACAGCCCGCACATCACCGAGACCCAGGCGGGCGGCGGCACATTTGCCGACCCGTTCTACTTAGAGAAATGCTGCGTGATCGGTCTGGAGCCAGCGCTGATGGTGATCGCCACTGTGGTCAGCCGACCGACACTGGAACGGGGGGTGCTCGACTCGGGACGAAAATCGATTCACCCGGATATCTACCCTCCCTCGGTGGTGGCCATCGCAGGCGGTCGGAAGCTGAGCGATGCCGTGAACCCGGTGCTGAGCGCGGAGCATCTGACCCTGGAACTTGGTCCTGATTCGCAGAACCTTGTGATTGGGGATAAAGTGATTCTGACACCCGGCTACTGTGATCACACGAACGTGCTGCACAACTTCTTCTACGGTGTGCGGAATGATGTGGTCGAGTGCGTGTGGCCCCTGACAGCGCGCGGGTGCATCCAGTAGTGTCTGGCTGAGCCGCGACTCGGCGATTAATCAAGAAGGAGTCCCGAAATGCAGAGTCAAGCCGCAACCGTCGAAGCCTATCTGAAGGAGCTTCCCGAGGACCGTTGCCAGGCGATCACAGCGATCCGCAAGGTGATCCTCAAGAATCTCAATCCCGGTTTTCAAGAGAGAATGCTGTACGGCATGATCGGCTACTGTGTCCCGCACTCCCTCTACCCAGCGGGTTACCACTGCGACCCCAAACAGCCAGTGTCATTTGCGTGCCTGGCCTCGCAGAAGAATTACATGTCGCTCTATATCCTCTCCTGCTATGAAAGTGGGGACGAAGAGAACTGGCTGCGAGAGCAGTTCAGGCGCGCGGGCAAGAAGCTCGACATGGGAAAGTGCTGTATTCGCTTCAAACATCTGGAGGATCTGCCGCTAGATGTCGTTGCAGAAGCGTTCCGACGGGTGACGGTGAAGCAACACATCGAGCATTATGAAACGGCACTCGTGAAGAACGCCGAGGCCAAGGCGGCGCGGGGAGGGAAAAGACCCGAGAAGAAAACGGCTGCGACCAAGCCCACCCAGCAGGCTGCCGCGAAGCCCCCCAAGAAGGCGGCTGGACGGGTCACCAAAAAAGTGGCCGTGAAGAAAACACCCCGTTAACCCACGGGCTGGCCGAATGTATTCCGACGACACGACTCCCCGCGACTCACTCCCAGGCTGCGATGAAAAAGACTCACCACCGCAGCCCGATCGGGCGGTTGTACTTCTGGGGCGTTCGTCAGAAGCTCCCGCTGGAAACTGAGACGACGATCTTTATTCTCGTCAATGTCCTCGATTTCGCGATGACTTGGTGGATGCTGATGCACCGAGAAATGGGCCTGGGCAATTTCTCGGAGTCGAATCCCGTGGCCAGATACTTTCTCGACCACTGGGGTGTCAAGGGCCTGCTGATGTTCAAGATGGCGGTCGTGGCCTTCGTGTGCATCATCGCCCAAATCGTGGCCACCAAGCGAGAAGCCTCGGCCCGATTCCTGCTGGTTGTGGGGACGATTGTGGTGTCTGCCGTGGTGATTTACAGCTTAAGGCTGTTTTTGAATCATGCCGGATAATACGGGGGTCGCGCGGCACATTCTCGTGTTCATTTTTGTGCGGAGACTTCAGCGATGTAAGAATCCGTGTCTCGGACACCGTGTCACTTCGAGAGAGGCGCTTGAAGTGGAGGAGTCGTGTGTTCCCGAGTTGCCTGGTCCAGGAGATTCGCAACCATCGCAGCTGGAGATTCGGTTCCGTTGACGTTGATCGGTTGGAGTTCTTCCAGATTCCGAAACCAGGTCCACTGCCGCTTGGCAAACTGCTGGGTGTGGGTTTTGAGCTGCTCGATGGCTTCCGTCAGGGGCAGACCGTCTTCGAGGTGAGAAAGGACTTCGCGATAGCCCAGGGCCTGCCGGGCCGTGCGCCCCATGCCGTGGGGTGATCGCAAGAGGGTTGCCACCTCTTCGACCAGTCCAGCTGCGAACATGGCGTCGACCCGCTGGCAGATGCGCTGCCGCAGGACCGCGCGGTCGGGGTTGAGCCAGTAGACGTGCTGGGGTCTCTCGCCGGGGGGGAGCGGTGACTCCTGATGCAGAGACGATGCGGGCTGGCCGGTGAGGGCGTAGACCTCTAACGCCCGAATCACGCGCCGCTGATCGTTGACATGCAACCGTTGGGCGGTTGGCGGGTCGACCTGGGCCAGTCTCGCGTGCAGGGCCTTCGCCCCGAACTCCTTCGCGAATTGCTCCAGATCCCGCCGGAGTGTCCAGTCGGCTGCGGGGCCTTCGAACACGCCTCGCAGCAGCGAGCGCAGATAGAGCCCCGTGCCCCCGACGAAGAGCGGGATCTTGCCGCGAGCGACGATCGACTCACAGGCTGAGAGGGCTGCGGTCATGTACTCGGCGGTCGAGAACTCTTCGTGGGGATCGCGGATGTCGAGCAGGTGATGCAGCACCCGCGCTCGCTCCTCGGGCGTCGGCTTGGCGGTCCCGATGTCCATCCCGCGATAGATCGTCATCGAGTCGAGGCAGACGATCTCCGCGCCGATGCGCTCGGCCAGCGCGATCCCCATCGGGGTTTTTCCGCAGGCGGTGGGGCCAGCCAGGAACCAGCAGCGTTGGAGCAGGGGAGTAGGGAAACGCATGGTTTTTTCGTAGTCTGGATCAGATTGCTGGGAGGGCGAGGTTGCTGCCGAGCCACTCCGGTGATTCAACATCCTCCCCGGCTCGCGGCTCAGCAGGAGCTTCGCCCTCCCGCATGAGTTTCGCCTTTCGCACAGCGAAAGGACGCTCTTTCGCGAAGCGAAAGGCGACACACCTCAACTGCTCGCACTGCGGTAATGACTCAACGACCACAGAAACACCCGCCGCGAGCCCCACAGCGTCAGCGCCGTCAGCACGGGAGCGATCACCAACACCCACCCGTTCGCGCTCAGCGACTTCTGCAACAACACCCGTGACGGCACCGTCACCACCAACAGAATCGGGATGATAAACGAGAACCCGAACCAAAAGATCTGACCGACTGCCCCCTGCCGATACATATCACCTGGGTAGCGAGCGAACGAGGTCACGTAGAACCAGAAATCATACAGCCCCTGGTTCCGCCCCATGAACACTGCCGCGCTCGCGAGCGCGATCATCATCCCATAGAAGAACCCGACCGCGACTGCCACCAGAAACAGGTACATCACCGCGCTGAACAGCGTCACGGTCACATGACTGGCTGTCACCGAGTACGCCAGTAACCCCAGTGACACGGCCACCTGCGCCAGCAGCGACATATCAACGGTCTGAAACGACACAAAGAACTGTGTGTCGATCGGCTTCACGATCGCGAAGTCAAGGTTGCCCGTGCGGATCTGCTCGCTCAGGTTCGCACAATTCGGCATGAACAGCATCTCGACGAACGCATTGATAAGCATCCCCGTCGCCATGAACCCATAGTATTCTGATTGTGTCCAGTCGCGGATCGTCGACACATGGCCGAAGATGATCTGGAACAACAACAGTTGAGCGGCGATCCAAAAGCAAGTGGTCACGACCTCAATCAGAAAATTCCAGCGGAAAATCATCTCGCGCGAGAGCGAGACCTTGAGGAACATCAGCCACACCCGCCCGTAACGCGGGCGGAATGGAGCGGCAGGAGACGAGGGTGACATCAAGCGTGACTCTCCGAGTACAGGACCATGGAACTACAATACTGGACATGGTACGACCGGGACAACGCGCATGCTGTTGAGGAGTCGCACGGCATCCTCCAGACAAGGCATGGCCAATGACACACCGTCCAGTTCCCGATCCGTCTCTGGAACCCCTGTTCCGCTGGAGTCGGACACTGGGGATTCTCTTTGCGTCTCGACGGTGACAAGTGACTACGCTTGACTCTACCGCTTGGCCCGGTTCAGATCAGCTGCACGTGTGATTGACTCCCACCCCGAATTCGGAGACTTTTGATGCGCTGGACTGTCTGCTTGGGAATGTTGTGCTGGATGCTGAGTGCGAGTGTGGTCAGCGCTGGCCAGGCGGATGGCCATCTCGACATCTACTTCATTGATGTCGAGGGTGGGGCCGCCACGCTGATCGTCTCGCCGACGGGTGAGTCGATCCTCATCGACAGCGGCTACCCGGACAATGGAGGTCGCGACCTCAACCGAATTCTAGCTGTTGTCCGGGATGTCGCCGGACTCAAACAGATCCACCACGCGGTGGTGAGCCACTGGCACCTTGACCACTATGGGAATCATGCTTCGCTGGCCGGGAGCATTCCCATCGAGAATTTCTGGGATCGGGGCATCCCGGATGTGCTGCATGAGGACAAAGACTTCAGTGAGCGAATCGCCAAGTACAGGGCGGCCTGTAACAACCAATCGAAGACCCTCGCAGCTGGGGATCGGCACGAACTCGATTCGCCTCAGACCCCGCTTTCGATTGAGGTCGTCACCGCCAGCCGCAAGGTCATCGCTAACACCGGCAAGCCCAACCCTTTCGCAAGTGAGCACAAGGCCCAACCGGTCGACCCGTCTGACAACTCGGCCAGTCTGAGCTTCGTCATGCAGTTCGGGAAGTTTCGGTTTCTCTGCTGCGGTGACTTGACCTGGAACACCGAGGCGGAACTCGTCACACCGAACAACCCTCTGGGACACATCGATCTGTTCATGGTCACGCACCAC
>JANOKO010000842.1:0-2018 GCA_031419335.1 Planctomycetota bacterium | reverse complement strand
CCTTGATTCAGTCGTACTGCAAAGCTCACCGCCCGAGATACGATTGGGGAAGTGTTTTCCGAATTCTGGATAGCGGTTCTGACGGTTGCGTCTCATCCGGTCCGATTTCACCACGCATGTGATGCAGCCTTGATCGGCAGGCGGGCAGCAGCAATGGCTGGCAAGGTAAACCACCTCCACCCGACAACCCTCCCTTCATCCATCGCTGGGGGAAGAACGAGCTTGCGAGTGGCTTTGGTGATGACGTTCAATGGAAGGGGTTATGCTGATTGAAAAGCCAGAAGACTGCGACGCGGACTGGAGTCGGGTCTTCGCATGCCGAAGATTACGGTTTTTCCGGCATCAGATTGAGCGAGATGAGGAAGATCGGATTGTTCATTGCATTCCCTTCACTGAAATTTATCGATATCCACGATACACGAAGAGCGGGGAGCAGTCGCCGCAGTCAACCCGGAAGGAATTGTCGTGGGGAGCATCCATAAGCTGAAGGCCGATGGACTTGCTCGCATCTGCTGCTGGCAGACTCACTCTGCTTGCGTCGACATGTCACTCCGCTTGTGGCTCGCTGGGAGCCATAACACAGCGACAGTGTGTTTGTTCACATGGGTACTCCACAGCTCGAAGAATACGACACATCGTGTTGTGCGGCAAAAGCCTTCTGAAGACTTCCTCAACCGCATTGGCAAAGTCGCCACTCGCCTTGCCTGGATTGCCCAAGTGAGGTTTTCTGGCAAAAGTGAAAGCCGGTCAATGGAGCCCGGAGGAAGATTCCCCTGCTCGGACTGAGCGGTACACGAGTGATCAGAAGCATTCGTGGCTGGCTGAGGCCGCTGGGTCTCAGTCTGCGCATTGTACCCATTCGTACCCACATTGAATCCGTCATGTCACTCCCACGATCCGTCATTCCCTTCGTGTTCCCCACAATCGCAATGCTGCTTGGCGGTTGCCAGGCGGTTGGTCAGCGAATGGCCGCCCACACGCGATTGCCACACGCATCGTCCGTTAGTTCCAGTTCGATATTGACTTCTGCAGAAGAGACGGTTTCGACGGATCGTCTGATCCACGAAACCCTGCAACTCGTCAGTGGCGAGTCTTTGGAAGCATCGAACTTGCCCGGCGACTCGGTCGGCGGCTCGGGCACCTACTCTTTGGCATCGTTGGAACAGTTGGCACTCGAACACAACCCAGCTATCCGGCAAGCCTCAGCCTCCGTTTCCAAGGCCACCGGATTCCGTGATCAGGTCGGTCGCTATGCCAATCCGACGATCTCCTACAGCGGCCAACAGTTGGGGGATGCGGGAACGGATCAGCACATGCTGACCCTCTCTCAAGACATCGTGACCGGTGACAAGCTGGCCCTTAGCGAGTTGGTACTCAGTCAGTCGGTGCAAACTCAGTTGTGGGAAGTGGAAGCTCAGCGGTATCGGGTATTGACCGATGTGCGGACGACTTACTACGAGGCTTTGGCCGCCCAGCGCCGACTGACGCTCGCAAGGGAGTTCCAAGTTCACGCGGCGAATGGTGTCCGAGTTGCCGAAAGACGTAAAGAGGCGCTGGTCGGTTCCACGCCGGAAATCTTGCAAACCGAGATTCAACTGCAAGAAGTCGAGTTGCAACAGCAACAGGCTGAGTTGGCGATGCGGGCCTCTTGGAGCGAGTTGACTGCGATCATTGGCCTCCCGGACTTGGCGCTGTCCGGACTGCAAGGCGAACTCCCTACGACCGCTGAGGCTCGGGATTGGGTGGCGGTCTATAGTCAATTAGAATCCGACAGTCCCGAACTTCGAGCCGCTTGTTCGCGTGTCGCGCGGGCCACCGCCAACCTGCGCCGACAAGATGCCCAGGTGACTCCCAATCTCCAATTGCAACTGGGAGCGGGGCGTGACTTGGGAACGAACAGCGATTTCGCGCAAGTGGGCGTCGGGATACCGGTACCGATTTTTAACCGGAACCAAGGCAATATCTCCGCTGCACACGCGGAATACTGCCGGGCGACGCAGGACTATCAGCGTCTGCGG
>JANOKO010000841.1:0-3180 GCA_031419335.1 Planctomycetota bacterium | reverse complement strand
GTCCGTGATCGTGTCCGTGATCGTGTGAGTGATCGTGTCCGTGGTCGTGGGAAGTGTCCTGCTTGAGATGCGAGACATTGTCCGCGCGTATCGACTCACTGGCAAAACACCCTTCGGCGGCGCGGTAGACATCACGGAGAGGGACACGGCATGCCGAGGCAATGCGAGCACAGTCTTCAAACTCTGGGGCGAAGCGTGGGACGCTGCCGGTTTGCCAGGCGAGTTTGCCCAGAACTGGGCCGAACGCGGTCTGCACGGTGTAGGCTTGGCGGGCCTGTTTGACGCGCTCAATGCGGTGTCTGCGGATGCCGAGCGTGCCGGTCTCCTGGAACAGCAGCGCCTCGAACCGCTCGCAGTCCTCGAAGCGGCACAACACGCTGAGGATCACTCCGGGGCGGTCCTTCTTCATCTGGATCGGCGTGGTGTAGACATCGAGCGCCCCGGCGTTGAGTGCCGACTGTTTCACATACCCGATCACCTCGCCAGAGACATCATCGAGGTTAGTCTCCAGCAGGCACACTTGATCGGTCTCGGGCGACGTGATCGCCGTGCCCACAAAGAGCCGCAGCACGTTGGCCCGATCGGGGAGGTTCATCGTCCCTGCCCCGTAGCCGACGGCTTCGATCGTCATTGCGGGGAGCGCACCGAACCGGTCGGCAAGCACCTTCACAATCGCCGCGCCGGTGGGAGTGGTCAGCTCGGCCATGATCGGCAGGTCGACAAGCGGAATGCCCTTGAGGATCTCCGCTGTGCCCGGCGTCGGCACCGGACACAGGCCATGATCGATCCGCACCTGCCCGCGTCCCGTGGGTAGCGGCGCACAGACGATGACTTCGGCATTCAGGGCATCGAACCCGGCAGCGGCCCCCACGATGTCGACGATGGAGTCGATGGCCCCGACCTCGTGGAAGTGGATCTCATCCAGTGTGGAGCCATGCACGCGGGCTTCCGCCTCGCCGATCACGCGGAAGATCGACTTCGCCAACGCCTTCGTCCGCTCAGTGAGGCCCACTGCGGAGTCGATCATCTTCGCGATCTGCGAGTACCCCCGGTGCGGCTGGCCCGGTGGGTGTTGGATGCGGACGGCAGTGGCGCGGAAGCAGGACTTCATCACCGACTCAAACCGCAGTTCGACCCCCGAAATGCCGAGCGACGCGACCGCTGCTTGGATCAGCGCCGGGTCGACCCCCGCATCAACGAGAGCCGCCAGCGTCATGTCGCCGCTGATGCCGGTGGCACATTCGAGGTAGGCGATTCGCATGCTGTTGCTCGGATGGAAGTGAAGTGGGAGCTAAAGGCGACAGTTCAAAGTCGCCGGATTCTCCGAATCCGGTGCAGGAGATTCGTCGAACCACAGAGTCGTCTTTCGGTCCGCGAATGAACGTCCCTTCGCGGAGCGAACGGCGACTCTGCTGGAGGAAGTTGAACCACCGGACTCGGAGAGTCCGGCGACATTCGGCAGCACAGGTTCGATTGTAGGACGTATGCGGAACTGGAAAAAGCCGCTCTCTTCGGTCCCCTACGATTCGCCCCGTCTCAACTCTCCTCGCTGAACTAGGGTCAGGGAGGTCGGGGGCGCGCGGATTGCGCTCCTGGCCATTCCATCGTCACAATCGCACCCCCTCGCGAAACGACATGAGTCCCACACTGACAACACAACCGTCACAACCACTCGTCGATCTCCCGAGTGGTGTGGCGACCGAGTCCCAGCTCGCGCGATTGAAATTCGTCTGGATCGTATTCGTTCTGGCGACGGGCGGTCTGTTGATGGGTGTGAACGAGGCGGACCCCGACTTATGGGGACATTCGCTCTACGGGCGAGACTGGATTGAAACCGGTCGGTTGGCCAAGACGACGACTGGTTCATTCACCTCAATCGGGTTTCGTTGGATCAATCACGAAAATCTGGCCGAGTTGCTGACTGCCTGGACCGAGTTGCGATTTGGTCCCGCAGGTCTCCTTGTCGGAAAATTCCTGTTAAGCCAAGTCGTGCTCGGGTTGATTCTCATTCAAGCCCGTCGAAACGGTGTTGGCTGGGGGCTCGCGGGGGTCTGTGCGATTTTGGGCGCACAAGGCTTGGCATTCCACTGGCACTTTCGTCCGCAAGTGCTGGGATACACCCTGTTCAGCGGCATGCTAGTAACCCTGTCTTGGATCTTTCAGGGCTGGGAAGGACGTTGGAACCTGCGGCACTGGCGAGCCTTGCCGTACTTTAATCACCAGGGAGTGAACTACCATTGGCGACGAATGCGGTGCCTCTGGCTCAGTTTTGCACTGTTCGCCATCTGGGCGAATACGCATGGCAGCTTTGCCGCCGGACTGGCAGTCTTTATCGCGTATTTGGTGTTCCGCAGTTTGGAGGCGATCAGTCTGTGGGGTCACGAGTCCGCCGGTCGCATCCGCCGATTCGTGTTAATGAGCTGCGTGGCGGTGCTGGGAACCTGTGCCACGCCATACCATCTGGAATTGCATGGCTGGATGCTGGCTGCCATTGGACATCCTCAGCCCGAGATTCTCGATTGGCGTCCGATCCCACTGTGGACGATGGATGCGTTTCCGTTCTGGGCGCTCGTGTTGGTAATTGTGTTTTCCCTGCGGTTTTCACGACTGCCGAAGGACTTCACCCAATTGATGATTGTGGGACTGGTGGGCTGGCAGGCGGTCAGCCATATTCGGCATCTGACATTCCTGTCCTTGCTGGTGGCGTTTTGGATGCCGCCTCATTTCCAGTCGGCCTGGATGGTGGTCGCCGGGGGCGGAAAGCCCCCGATGGACGAGGCACCACGGCCCATGACGGTGCGTTGGGCCTGCCTGGGACTGGTGCTGGGGACAGTGGCCCTGGGTTGGCGACTCTCTTCGAGTCTGTCGACTCTGGTCGTCGACGCTGGTCGCTATCCCATCGCAGCCATGCAGTATATGGAGGACCAAAAGCTGCGGGGACGTACGGTGGTGACCTTCAACTGGGCTCAATATGCCCTGGGGTGCTTTGAGCAGGAGACGGACCCGTTGCGCCGTTCCACCGTGGCCTTCGATGGTCGATTTACGACCTGCTATTCACCCGAAGTCATTGATATCTACTTCGATTTCCTGTTCGGAAAGAGCCCCGAGTGGCCTCGCTACCGCAGCCCGAAATCCGGCCCCATCGACCCTGAAAAAGCACTCCGTCACGCCAACCCGGAG
>JANOKO010000840.1:0-1667 GCA_031419335.1 Planctomycetota bacterium | reverse complement strand
GCGAGCCGGAACGGTTCATTGTACTCATCGTAGATCGCGTAGTAATGTCGCCAGTACGGGCCATAGGATCTACCGTATAAGGGCCTGGGTTGTCTTCGTACTGCCGGCTCGACCGGGCTGATTCGAATGATAAACCCATCGTGCTGTGGCCCAGTCTCGCGGTGCGTTTCCGGGGCGACGATCCCTTTGTCGTCGATGGCGTGGATGTCGAACTCCATCGTCTTGAACTGGCAGTCTATGCTACTTTCGACTTGCAGCCATTGTGCCTGCGGATAGACATTCGATATCACATTAGTCAACCGGTCTTTTGCAACAGCAGCCTTCTTCTGCCACCGATCTGGATCGTGTTTATGGGTTTCAGTCCCGACAGACTCAAGCTCGTCGCGAACATGTGATACGACAGTCATATCGACTTGCGACCCAAGCTCCCAGTGTAATGCGATAAAGCCTGCACCTTCAGGTAGAGAATAGTAGGTGCGGTAACTCATCCAGAAATCAGCTGGCATGATGCGGTTCACGAAATAGTCACTAGCCGCTGAGCCTGAGTCCGGCGGACCCTCGCAACTCACTGACAGTTTGAAGCCCATGCTGGTGGGGCTGAGCCTCAATCGACTTTTCTGTCGAATTCTACCCAACTTGTCGGTATCGTGGATCTGGTAATCCTGACATCGGTCGACAAACTCGAACAGAGATGCCTCTTCCTTCAGTATCATGCCACCGGGTGCCTGCTTCATTAGTATCTCCTTCAATTTTACGACCAGTTCAGCCGGAAGACTGTCGGCCTGCTTTGCCTCATTCAAGGCAGTCGCATGCACGACCATCGATGTAACAGTCAAGCCGCTGAGTAGGCAAAGTGCGAGTCGCATGATATGCCGCGTACACTTTGCTGGCTGGACAAATGTCTTTAGTGTTGTGGTCATGGCCGATCTTTCCAGAATTAACGAGTTCCTTGCAACCATGTTGGCTGGGTGGCCCAGACGCTGCTTTGAGCGTCTGGGTTGCAAAGCAATAAGAGGTTTCAGGGGGCACGCTCGCCTTTCGATCCTTCTTGTTCCTTCGTCACCCAGACATCCAAAGCGATGTCTAGGCCACCCCGCCGAAGGATGGATTCGTATCGGGTGGTTTATCACGGCGAACCTCTTGTGCCAAGGCACCCAGGTAGGCCCAATGCGACCAACATGGGCCACCCCGCGAACAATTCTTTCAGGGATGGGCCACCCCGCGAATTTGCTCCTCAGTGACAGTGATCTGAATTTTCGCCCTTAATGAAGCAGGGTCTACGTCTCGATCCAGCCACAGGTTCGAAGGAAATGCAACCGAGATTTCGTAAGCCCCTGGATCAATTGGCCTCAGATATCGTCGTCGGACACCCAAGATTGCGTCTTTCGGGACGTGTCGATAGCCCTCGAATCCGGGAGGGTCGTCCTTGCCCATCAGGCTGTGATTCATAAAGTAGCGGATATCCTGAACGGGTGGCTTCACATGAATTCCTGCATCAATCGAGACTCCCCGCAGCCCAGGATTTGTACACTGATTCTCTTTGTCGGTGATCAGTATGGCTTGAACCGTCATCTCCTGTTTTTCAATTGTCGTCGTGATCCGGATGGGGGACTCGTGTTCAAGCCGGGGAGGTTCATTGGCTGGTCGTTGCACTCTTCCATCCGGAC
>JANOKO010000839.1:0-1057 GCA_031419335.1 Planctomycetota bacterium | reverse complement strand
GTCCCATCGAGAACGCTCACGAATGGGCCGGAACTGGCTGTGACGCTTGAGACTCCACGAGCAGTCGGGAAGCTGGAGACCGTCGAGGTGCCCGCTGTACCTCGGCGGTTCGGACGACGAACGTGGATCATCGGCGGCCTGTTGGTCGCGGTTGTGGCTGTTATGCTGGGAATGATCGTCTGGCCGCCGACACCGCAGCAGGAAGACGCCGTTCGCGACTGGCAGCCGACCGGTTGGGTGGCGGAGTGCTACAACGGACGAACGCTCTCGGGTTGGAAGGTCGAACGTGGCACCTGGATTCCCGGTGTCAAAGATGGCGAAGGAGCCCCGATTCTGGCAGGGAGTCGCGGGGCGATCAGCTACCCACTGCTGCGTGTGGTTGAGGGCCAAGTGACCCCGCTCTATGGATTCCGTCTCGTGGTCCTCGTCGACCCGCGCAGTGCGGGAGCTGCCGAGCTGCAATGGGCCTTGAACAGCGAGGGGACGAGGGCCAGCGTGACTCGCTATGTCGTGCGGCTTGCCCAAGGGCAACTGAAGTTTGGCACACGGAACGCCTTCAACGGGCCACTGGTCACGACCTCGGCCACTCGCGACTTGCCCAGTGGAAACCAACGATACGAGATCAAGCTCGAACAGCACGGGGGGAATGCCTGGGTCTTCCTGAATGGAGACGAGGTCGGGGTCTGTCCCGCGCCCAGTTATCTCCAGACGCCCGAGTTCTTCCTGGCCGCTGAACCCGCCAGCGGAGCCAGCAACGACGACCCCGCCTGGTTCTCCGACATCGTATTGGAGGAACTCGGGCCGCAGCCAATCGGTCGCGGTGTTGTGCCGTGAATGCACACCGTCTCAATCGGAGCTTGTGACCCTCTGCCCGTTTAGCTGCGAAGCGCAGACTTCGAAGCGGAGCATTGGCCCCTACCCGGTTAATTCCCATTCCCCGCCCGCTCTGCCACAATCCCTGCATGCCTACTTACATCGAACGACTGAACGCAGCGATCCGCTTGAAGAAGACCCCGGCCCTTGTGGGACTCGACCCCGCCAACGGCGCGATCCTCGC
>JANOKO010000838.1:0-1829 GCA_031419335.1 Planctomycetota bacterium | reverse complement strand
AGCGGACAGAAGAACGGGCCAAATGGGCCCGTCCTACCCACATTACTGACCCAAGACCCACAGGTGGAACGCCTTCGACTTTAGGCCCGCTTCGGCCAGCACCTGACGCACGGTCTTCGAGTCGTCCTTGGCGAATGGCTGTTCGGTCAGGACGCCCTCGTCGCGATAGAAGACCGACATCTTGCCATCGACGATCTTGTCCACGATGTTGGCTGGCTTGCCGCTGGCTTGGGCCTCGGCGACCAGCTTGGCGCGGGCTTCCGCCACGCGGGCCGGATCGACCGAGTCGGTGTTGGCGAAGGCGGGCTTCAGAGCGGTGACGTGCATGGCCACATCCCGCAGCACCGGAGCGTTGAGGTCCGTCCCCTCGGCCTGGAACAGGCAGGCGGTCTTGCCGTCGTGGTGGACGTATGCTCCGACCGGTCCCTTCACGCGGATCACGCGGGCGATCACGAACTTCTCGCGAATCTGGTTCACGACATCTTCGAACATCGTCTTGAGCGACTTGCCGTCCGCCGTCGACTGGGCCAAAAGCTCGTCGACCGTGGTCGCTCCGGGGCCATTCAGCAACTGTGTCACCAGCGCGTCACCGAGCGAGACGAAGGCATCGGCCTTGGCCACTGGAGCCGATTCGCATTGGATTTCGACAGCTGCGGCTTCCGTATTGCCGGGGCTGAGCTTGACGAAGACGCGACCTTCTTCGGTGGCGTTTTCAGCGCGGCTGACCAGCAGCTTGCCGACCTGCGACCGCAGGATTTCAATGGCTTTTTCGGGGTCGCCGCCTGCTTCGGTGAGGGCTTGCTTGACCTTCATGAGCGGAAGACTGGTCCGCTGACGGAGAGAATTGACGGCGGCTGCGGTGATTTCAGCCATGGGGGAGACTCCTCCAGGAATGCGAAATTGAACAGTGAGAGTGGGGAAACCCGCGTGTTGTAGCGGGATTGGGCTGGAGAGACATCTGACGGGGTGAAGGACGGAAGTGGGACACCACTTGCGGGAACGATGTTCGCGGACGTGGGATCGGCTTCCTGCCTGCCAGTTCACCGGATTCTCCGAATCTGGTATCTGGGCGTCCGCTGCAAGTCCATCGTATCGTCAGGCGGAATTCGAACCACCGGACTCGGAGAGTCCGGCGACTTTGGCATCCCACTGTCAACGAAGAAGCCCGTGGCTGGGTCACCACGGGCTTGATCTCGATACCGAACACGTGGTTAGCGGATGCTCGGCACAGCCTTGTATTCTTCAGACTTGGCAGCCTCTTCCTGTTTGCGAGGAATCGACGCCTTACCTGCGTTGATGGCATCGGCCACGTAGCTGAGGATCAACCGAATCGAGCGGATGCTGTCGTCGTTACCCGGAATCGCGAGGTCAACCATGTCCGGGTTGGAGTCGGTGTCGATCAGTGACACGATCTTCACGCCCAAATTGCGGCACTCGGCGACGCAGTTCTTTTCCTTGCTCGGGTCGACGATGAATACCGCTTCAGGGAGCCGGTTCATCTCGCGAATGCCGCCCAGATTCTTGCGAATCTTCTTGAGTTCGCGGAGCAAGCGGGACTGCTGCTTCTTCGAAAACTTGGTCAGCAGATCGCCCGTGGTTTCGAGGGTTTCCAATTCTTCCAGTCGACGCAAGCGAGCGCGGACCGTCCGGAAGTTGGTGAGCGTACCGCCCAGCCAGCGTTCCGTGCAGTACGGCATGCCACAGGCAGCAGCAGCTTCGACGACGGCCTCTTGAGCCTGCCGCTTGGTTCCCACGAACAACACAAGGCTGCCCTGGGCCGAAACCTTCTGGAGGTACTTCTGAGCCCGGACAAGGCCCCGCACCGTTTC
>JANOKO010000837.1:0-4930 GCA_031419335.1 Planctomycetota bacterium | reverse complement strand
GCGGCGTCCTTGGGGAATTTGGCGGGGTCCACCGAGGCAGGCAACGCCGCCAACGAAACCGCCACGGCTCCCGGCGGGTCGATCAGCTTGGCGAGTGCCTTCTGCTGATCGGCGTCGAGCTGGTAATGCGAGGTGAATCGCGTCCGCCACTGGGTCCAGTGCTGGGTCATCTGATCGTGATCGAGCCAGCCTAGATCGTCCGGATCGCCGGTCATGGCCCGGAAGCGATCACGGAACGGTCCCTGAGCGGCCTTCAAGTACCCTTCCGCCGACCACGGGGCGGGGCTGTTGAGCGTGTCGTACTTCCAGAGTCCCTCATAGAGGAACTGCCAGCCGATCGAGAGCCGGAGGACCACGATCAGGACCACCGCCACCACGGAAACTTGCTTGAGGTCGTTCACGCCCCGTGTCCTCACAAATCCAGTGCAGGCCCAGACTTCCCCGACCATCCGGGAATACCTCGCCAGCGAACGTTTGATCTTAGTGAGGCGGGGGACTGATTGCATCCGTCATGGAGTTGTTCCGTAGCTACGTTCGCCAGAACGTGGGGAGCCAGAACTAGCGTTCGAACACAAGCGGAGAATTCGGTAGTCTGTTGGGATTCGCGACCAATTCGCCCACCTTCTGGCGAGGGTAGCGATACCCGACTTCGGCACAAAATGCATCGAAAGCCGCTCTCTCGAAAACTCGTCTATCCTCAAAACGGTACTTCGTGGCAGAATCACTCAAGATCGTCTCCCGGCGCGCCGAGTGGCCGCAAGTAGGGACAATCCACCCGCGTGCGAATGGATTCGCCAGTCATGTCATTCCCCAGTCCAACATGGCATTCACGGACCCCAGCGATCTGGGCGGTGGCCTGTGCAGCGCTGCTTTGGGGAAGTGGCTGCGCGAACCGTGACGCTTTGGTGAATTCCCACCGCCTGAATCGCGGCACGACACAGTTGGTGGCCAATACGGCCCGGGGCACAAACCTTGGCAAGGAATCTGATTCCGATACCAGTTACAGCGGTCCGATGGAACGTGCCTTGAAGCGGACCACTTGGGAGCGAAAGAAGGCCGATGCCGTCGCCAGCGGGGAGGCGTACTCCATTGAGGGACTGTACGAGTACCAGGCCGCCGAGGCGCTGTACCTGGACGGTCGATTGCCCGAGGCTGAGAAAGCCTTTAAGAAGCTGGCCAAAGCCCGCCGCAACAGTCACGAATCATTCGGTATGAAGCTCGAACGCTGGTGGGGCGTGAAGTCCGCTGCGTCGCTCGACACCTATGCCAACTTTGGCGACCCGATCGAAGAAGATGCTTTGTTCATGAAGGCCGAGTGCCAATTCGACCAGAAGAAATATGCTTCAGCTCAAGACAGCTACGATGCCCTGCTCAATCGGTATCCGTCGACTCGGCACCTTGACTCAGTCTCCCGACGTTACTTTCAGATCGCCCGCTATTGGCTGGGATTCCCAGAAGACGTGCAGGACACGGGCGATGTGGAATTAGTCTCCGCGTCCTCTGAGGAGCCACAGGATTTCGCCAACGTCGATTCGTTCTACGTACCCATTGTTCCCAACCTGCTCGATAAGACTCGCCCGGCATTCGATACCCGGGGGCGGGCCTTGCAAGCACTGCGCTCCGTGTGGCTTCACGATGCGACCGGACCTCTAGCCGATGACGCCTTGATGGTGTCGGCGAGCTTCCACCTGCGAACTCAGGACTTTGAAGAATCGGCCCGGCTGTACAAGCTGTTGCGGGAGCAGTACCCAGACAGCCCGCATTTTCGGGATGCGTTCCTGCTGGGATCGCATGTGACTTTGGCGAGTTACCAGGGTGCAAATTACGACGGCCAGAATCTCAACGAGGCCATCGACCTCAAAGAATCCGCGCTGCGAATTTTCCCCGACTTGACGGAAGAGGAACGCAACCGCCTGGGTGGTGAGTTGCAGAAAATGTATGACGCGGAAGTCTCCCGCATTTGGGACCGAGTCGAATTCTACCAAGCGAAACAAGCCCCCGAATCGGTCGCCATCTATTGCAAGATTCTGATCAATCGCTACCCAGATACCGTCTACGCCGAGCGCTCCCGAAAGATTCTCGAAGCCCAGGCCCGCTCGCGTGAACGCCGATTGCGGCTGCCACAGAGAGCGGGACACGCGCTGGACAACGAGGCGAAGGACTCCGCAACCGATGAGGCGACAATCCCCTTGAAGTTCCCAAGGCTGTGGAGGCCATCACGGCCCGTACCACAGGCAAACGCTCCGCTGGACGAGAACGTCGAAGAATTGCCCCTGGATGACACCGAACCAGATGAGCGTTCATCCGCTGGGCGAGCCACTCTGGAGTAGCCTGACTGCCGTGAAGACTGACGATCCCATCACGCCCATGTATTCACGTCGGTCGGCTGTGTGCCAACTCGGTGCGGGGCTGTTGGCGCTGAGCGGATTGGCCGGGGGAACGGGATGTGGATACACGGTCGGGGCACCGTACGCCACCGACATCCGGACCGTCCATGTGCCAACTTTTCTATGCTCCGACTTCCGTCGTGGGTACGAACTGCAACTGACAGAAGCCGTCCAAAAACAAATCCAGTTGCGAACTCCGTATCGCTTGGCGAAAGAGCCGGGAGCTGACACCCGATTGACGGGTCGCATTGTCAGTATCGATAAGCGCGTGCCGAACCAGAACCGCCTTGATGATCCGCGAGAGTTGGAGTTGTCGATTGGTGTCGAAGTCAAGTGGGAAGACCTGCGGAGCGGACGTGTGATCAACCAGCAAACCGTCCCCCTCGCTGGCAACGCCGCACAACTGTTGGGGAACACTTCGTTTGCCCCGGAAGCAGGCCAATCGCTAGCGACGGGGACGCAGGAGACGGTAAGCATTCTGGCACGACAAATAGTCGAACTCATGGAAGTTCCGTGGTAGCGCAGTGGATGGGCAGCATGTTGTGAGCAACTGTAGCTTGGGAATCGACTGGTCGTGTGAATCGACCACTCCTGCGACGGGGCGACTGAAATGCGGATGCTAAACCGGACAGCGCCAGGTTCCGTGTCTTGCGTTAGCGTAACGTGTTTTGGGATGGGGGTTATTGGCGTTGGCTTGATGAGTAACAAAGGACGCCCCTCCGTGTGCTCAAAGTCTCACGAGGAAACCACGGAAGGTCGTCCCATGACGATGCAGGAGATCTCGCGAAGCTGAGCAGATTGCTCGGTCAGTTTTTGAAGCGGTTTGCGAATGGCTTCACTCGTCCGGCGGGGCGAGCGTTGCTGGAAGTTTATGTTCGGGATTGCTGTCGGATGTGCAGCGTAAGAATGTCGAGGCGATGGCGTTGGATCAGAATGTGGCATCGCGGACGTTGCAGCGGCTTCTGGAGTCGATTGTCGGGGATGAGCAGAAGCTGTGAAATCGGTGCCAGCCGATGATCGCGAGCGAGCATGCGGATGAGGCAGCGATCGGGTGCGTTGACGAAACGGGAACGGTCAAGAGTGGGCGTGAAACGGCGGGCGTCAAGCGGCAATACAATGGCAATCGCGGCAAGATTAAAAACTGTATTAAGGCGAGCGGCCAGTGAAAACTGACCGCCAGACTTCCGAAGGAGTGTGGTCGCCATCCTACGCAGGTTTTCGCTCCTCGGCCCCAACGGGGCCTGACTCGAAAGCCCAGGGCGCAGCCCTGGGAAATCGGATGCCAAACTTTCCTCAAGGCCCAACGGGCCGTCACTCGACTTCGCCAGCGGGTGACGGCCCGTTGGGCCTTGATCGGTTGAGGAGGCCATGTGTTCCCAGGGCCGCGCCCTGGGCTATCGAGTACAGCCCCTTCGGGGCAAGAATCCCAGGGGATGCTGCGTAGCATGGCGACTGCACTCCTTCCGAAGACTTTGGAAGTCTCTGGGTACGCGAAGTCTGGCCGCTCGCCTAACCACGCCGCCTTGGCATACTCGGCTCCGGTGTTTGATTGTCTGTTGGATGCTCGGTTGTATCTGCCGCGCGAGTGGGCTGACGATGCGGTGCGCTGAAAAAAAGAGATCCCGAAAGAACGGCATCCCGGACGAGATCGAATTCCAAATCAAGCCGCAGATCGCGCTGGATCTGATTGACCGTGCGAAGACCAATGGCATCCGCGTGATGGCATGGACGGCGGACGAACTCGGCGCTGTAAACCATTCAAGTGTGCGTGTCGTGAGAGAATTATGCACGCTCCGCAATATCTCGGTGGCCTGAAGACCTCTGTACCCCGAAGGGGTTGCACAGCACAGCCCAGGGTCGCGACGCAGGAGCGCCCCCTGGGAAATGCGGCCCGGTGAGGACTAACCCTGAAGGGGTTGTACACCCGCGCGACCGGAGTAGAACCCCTTCAGGGTTCGCTTCCGCGCGGCGTCCTGCCCCAGGGTGCGCCCCTGCGTCTCGCCCCTGGGCTGTGATGTGTGACCTCGTTGGGGTGCAGAGGTCGGTTCGATTAAGAGTGGCTTCTGGCTGATAGCTGATAGCTGATAACATCACCTTCGGTTGCGGCAGAGCCGCGCTGGGATCATGACGGAGCGTTTCTCGATGGTCTCGACGTAAAGCATTAAAGACTTCATTAAAGAAACCATTAAAGGCGGGTGGCCCAGACACTGCTTTGAGTGTCTGGGTTGTGGAACAACAAGAGGTTACCGAGGAGACACTCACCATTCAATCCCTTTTGTACCTGCGTCACCCAGAGTGAGTGCGTCCCAATCGTCGGTGGAATTTCCTGGATTTCTTGGCCGGGGGTGGGCATGCTGGTCTGTGCGGCGGATTTGGCGGTTTACGAAGGACGTGGACGGGTGTTCCAGGGAGGTGTGTGATGTTGCTGCAATTGACAGAAGAACAGGTGGACGAAGCGGCTCGGATTCAGGATTTCGTGATTGCCAAGGTGCGGGTCGAGGTCAAGGCGATGGCGGAGATGAGGGTCTCGAAGTCGAATGGGG
>JANOKO010000836.1:0-10461 GCA_031419335.1 Planctomycetota bacterium | reverse complement strand
GCAGCTGCGATATCGTTGAAAAGTCGAGTCTCACAAGCCACGGGACTCGTTGAGACCGGCGACTTGGGCGAAGGGGTGTCACGCTCCTGGAAGTCCTGCTCTCTCTGGCCATTCTTGGCGGGGCTCTCGCCGCCCTCAGTACACTCACCGGCAACGCCATCCAGGCTGCCCGTCGCTGCGAGGACGACACCGAAGCCGCCATCCGCTGCCAGTCTCAAGTCGACCGGATGCTGGCCACGACCTCGCCCATTCAAGAGACGCGATGGCGGCCTCTGGAGGGCGATGCGAGCTGGGTCTGGTCGGCTCGCATCCGCTCGGGGCCTGTCCCGAATCTTTCGGCATTGACCGTCTCCGTGAAGCGCGAGGGACAAGAGAATCCAGCCTTCGAACTGACGCAACTGATACGCCGCTCCCGGCTGGAACGGAGCCGACCATGAGGCGCTTACCCACAGCCAGTGTAGGGTGGGACAAGCTCGCTTTGGAGCGCTGGCCCACCACGGGTAGCGAGTATCCCAATTATGGTGGGCCTGTGCCCAAAGCGGCTTGTCCCACCCTACGACTCTCAGCCTCGCATGGCGGAATGCGAGTCGTGGAGCGACATCGCCTACACGGCGGCTTCACGCTCATCGAAGTCCTCGCCGTCCTGGCGATCAGTGGCATGATCGTCATGGCCACGTTCGGGGCGATCCACACACAGACCAAACTCCAGGCGACCGGCCAGTCACAGATCGAACGCTCGCTGATTCGCAAGGGGGTGTTCGACGATCTCTCCAGCGATCTCCGATCGTCCGTTCGGCCCAGCACTCAAGGCAGCGCCCCCCCACTCCCTCAGCCATCGACTCTATGGCAGCCGACCACTGACATCTCCGAGCGTGTTCTCGACCTGCCTCAGCTCAAACGCTCCGCAGTTCGGTTCTACGGCGAGTCGAACTTCCTGGTGATCGAACTCTCACAACCGAGTGCCAGATTCCATCGGCACCAGTCCACTGAGACCGAGACCCCGAGTCGGTCGCAGCAAGTCATCTGGTTCTGCAACTCGGGTGATGTCCGTCGCGTCCCTCTCCAGCGCGACCGGGATCGTTTGCACCACGCCTTGGTGAATGCCGAGAAGTGGTCGCTCAGTTTGACGCGAGTGGAGATCCCTCTCGCGGGCGGTCAATCCGCTTTGACCTCGCGCACGCTGACTCCTCAGACGGGCCACTGGTCATCCATCGCTCCCGAAATCGAGTCGATCGAGTTCCGCTACTTCGATGGTCAGAACTGGCACCGTCGTTGGGACGAGCACGCGCACGAGCGCATCCCCCGCGCTGTCGAAGTCACCACGGTCTCCGCGATGGCCGAGAAGCAGTCCTTCCTCGTTCGCTTACCGCAAGGGGAATGACATGCGTGCGATCCGTATCAACCAAAGAAAGACTGCTCCACGGCGAGGAACCGTGCTGATCCTCGTGCTGGTCGTCGTGGTGCTCCTCAGTCTCTCGGCCTACCGCTTCTCCGACGGCATGCTCACCGAAAGGCAAGTCGTGCGGGCCACCCATCGCTCGCTGCACTTGAGATCGGCTGCGGAATCAGGCGTGGAAGCGGCAGCGGCCTTTCTGGAGGACCGGGAGGCGCGGACCCTCGAACCGATCACGGGGAACACTCGACGGTTTCAGAACGCCGTCATTGGAGAGTTGGAGAGAGGACAGGCTCGGTTCACCATCCTCAATACTCCCGCCGAGCGCAATGACCGGGGCCAGTACCCGCTCGAACGGATCGGGCTGGCCAATGAGTCGGCGAGACTGAATCTGAACACTCTCGCCTTGGAACCGCTACGTCGAAAGGAATCTCGGCACAGGCTCCTCGCCCTGCCTCGGATGACAGCCCCCATCGCTGACGCGATTCTCGACTGGATGGACGAGGACGATCAGCCATCCGAGTACGGGGCGGAGTCGAACTATTACCTCACACAGACACCGCCTCGTTATCCAAGACAATCGCGTTTTGAGTCGATTGAAGAGTTGCTTGCCGTGCGGGGCGTGACGGAGGAATTACTCTTCGGCAAGACGGCTGCCTCACCTTCCACATGGAAAATCGCTCGACCTCATCCGTCGAAGCATCGACTGCCCTCTCTCGCCTTCACCCCGACCTCTGCTCCGGACGACCAGGGCTGGGCCAACCATCTGACGATCACCAGTCGCGAAGGGAACCTGCGTCCCGATGGAACTCCCAAGCTGAACGTGAACCACCGTAATCTCGCCGAATTGTATGAGACCTTGCGTCTGGAGTTTGATGAGGAAACCGCTCGGTTCGTCGTTGCCTGGCGCCTTGCGGGCAGCATCGACGGTGACGAGACACCCGAAGGCGAACCCGATCGTGATGACCATTCCGAGGAAGCCAACCGAGCCCGCATCGAGGCTGCGGAGCGTCGGGCGAGGGAGCAACTCGGAGAAGCCGTTGATGCCGATCCCCCCTCCACCTCCCAGGCAGAGACCCGGCGCAGCGGTCTCGACCTCAATCGCCCACCCGTGTTTGTCGTCAAGTCCCTGCTCGATCTGATCGGCACCAAAGTTCGCATCGACATCGATTCCAGCGAGGCGATCCTCAAGAGTCCTTGGCCCGACGATCCCGTCTCGTTGGCTCAGGTGTGGCGCGACCTCGACGACCGACTTACCATCACTTCAGACGATGTCATCGCCGGACGGATCAATGTCAACGAGGCCCCCCGACTGGTACTCCTCTCCATACCGGGATTCACCGAACCATTGGCCGATGCGATTCTGACCCGTCGGCAACACTCCATCGGGACTTCAGAGATCACTAAAGGTCATCAATCGCTCGTCTGGCTGCTGGAGGAAGGGGTGGTCGAGCTCCAGCAGTTGCGACGGATCGCGGCCTACCTCACGACGGGAGGCGATGTCTATCGCGGGACGGCGATCGGCCATACAGACGGTACAGGCAGTGCCATCAGCCTTCACTTTCTGATTGATGCAACGCAATCCCCGGCGACAGTGCTGGAGATGCGGGACTAAGCTGGCGTGCGACCGAGTGTCGCTCTCACACAACAGAAGAGGTCATTCCATGTGGACTTTCGGCAACACCCGACTCACGGCGGGGCGACGTGCGATCCCAGCGCGAGAGCGGGTACTGGCGATTGCGATCGACTCGGATGCGGTGACCGTGATGGATGTCACTCGCTCGGGTGACTCCTTGGATGTGCATGCCTCCGGTCACTGGATCTGGCCTACGGTCGACTCCGCCGATCCGAATCGAGAGTTGTCGGGGGCATGGTTGCGTACTCAGTTGGACGCCAACGGCATGGCCCCACGTCCGGTGCTGCTGGTACTCCCCCGGCAGGCGGCGGTGCTGAAGCTCATGGAGGTACACGTCGTCCCTGCCGATGAGCTGGCGTCAGCGGTGCTGCTTCAGGCAGAAGCAACTCTCTCCCGACCGCTGGAAGACCAAAGTCTCGATTTCGTGGCCACTCCCGAGGGAACTCATGTCCTGCTGGTCAGCGTTCCACGGGAGACGCTCGATGCCTCACTGAGCCTTCTTGCTGCCGCTGGACTCACGGCAACTGCAGCCACCATCGGCGAACTGAATCTGATCCACCGCAGTCCCGCGTGCGATTCGGGAGGCACACAACTGGCCGTGTTCGCGGTAGCCGATCGCGCAGATCTGACGCTCTCACGAGAGGGCATGCCACTCGCCAGCATGACCGTGCGATTCTCCAGCTCAGAGTCTACAGAACGCCTGCAGTCGATGGCTGCGACCGCCTCCCGTCTGAGGGCCTCGCTGCCCACAGTGTTCAGTCAGCCCGAGGTCCAGAGTGTGGCTCTCTTCGGAGCGACTGCCGAGGCCCTGATTCACGCTGGGGCACAGATCGGTTGTCACCAGGCATCACTCATCCGGTCGCAAGTTCTGACACACAGCCACGACTCCGAGCGGGAATGGCCAGTGCTGGCCATGTCCGTGCGGTCCCGAGGTCACGCCGATCAATCGATCGATCTGCTCCATCCTCGCCGCCCCCCCGATGCCACCATCGCTCCTCGTCGTCGGCGCTGGCGAATCGTGGCTGCGATCGCAGCTCTGCTGGGCTGTGTGGCATGCCTCCTCTTCTCGTATTCCCGATCACTCGACACGCAGATCGTTCAGTTGAAGGAGCGCGACCGAGAACAAAAGTCGCTTATGGAACGCGGTCAGCCGCTCATGGAGGCGGCAGAATTCGTTGGGGAGTGGCGATTGGGACAAATCGACTGGCCGCAGGAACTCACCCAATTTGTGGAGTGCCTGCCGCCGCGCGATCGGGCGTACCTGACTCAGTTGTCTGTCGATGTCCCTCCCGATTCAAACTCGCCCGTCATTCGCGTGAATGGTCAGGCCAAGGAGGTCTCGGATGTACTCCAGTTTCACCAGCGGCTCCTGGCCGATGGGGCGGGTTACGAACTGCGACCGCATGGAATTGAGCCCAGCACTCGCGATGTCGACTACCCCGCAACATTCGATGTCGAAGCGGCGCTCAAGCCGCTCAGCGTGACATCGACTCCATCAGAATCGGGGATGAAATAATGGGTAACATCCCTCGCGACCGACTGCTGGTGATCCTGCTCGCGCTTGTGGCCACCGTGTATTTCACACAGGACGCAGTCACTGGGTTGTTGACCTCTCCGTTTGCGGCTCGGCAACGTACACGCGATGCCCTGGCTCGTCAGGTCGCGGAGGCCGATCGGGAGCTGACACGCATCGACCATGCGCAGAAAGGGCTCCAAGAAGCGAACCACCAGAGCCTTCCTTCCGATCCTTCCGTCGCGGTCGCCCTCTACCAGGAGTGGCTGATCCAACTGGCCCAGCGAACCGGACTGACTGCTACCGTGGTCTCGCCGGGCAGCGCCATTCCGGAAGGTGAACTCGGCTATCGCATCCCCATGACGCTTCAGGCCACCGCGCGACAGCCACAGATCGGACAGTTTCTCGACCAGTTTCAACAGACCCCGCTGATGCATCGGATTCTGCACCTGTCGCTAGTGGACGCTGACGCCAAATCGTCCTCAGGCGACCTGCGAGCCACGATCCAGATCGAGGCGATCTCGCTGACCGGCAGCGAACCCCGGCAGGTTCTGTTTCCCTCGGGAGAACCATCTGACCTCGCCACGACAGAGACCTCGAAGCTCGCCCGGTTATTGAGCCAGACTCCGCTCTTTGATCGCGAGGAACCCGCCCCCACTCAGCCGGTCGAGAGTGTTACCCAGATGCCCGCTCCACCGGTCGAGATTGACCCCCTCACCAAAATCCGGTTCATCGGAACCTGGAAAACCAGCACGCGTCAGGAAGCCTGGTTTCACGATGAATTGGCCCAGAGCGAGTTTGTTGTGACCGACCAGATTCCTCTGAAGGTCACCACCTTAACCGGCACATTACTGGCGTTAACAAACGACAGCGTCACTCTCGATGTTGCTGGCCAACGCCACGAACTGACGCTCGGAGAGACTCTCGATAAACTCCAATCCAAAGCGAACGGCCCACCCCCCCCACTGGCCGCTACGCGGAACCCAAAGTCCCCCGGCGATTCTCAGGGGGAGGCAGTTTTCAATCGCCAGTCGCCCTCGAGTGTGCTGCGCTCCACCACCGGCGATGGGCTGTGACTCCTTCCGGGGTCTGGCGAGTCCACATCCACGCCCCTAAGCAATCTGATCAGGGGATGCACACGGCTCGGTGTTAGGCAATGTAACAACGGCATCAGCGATTCGTATTCGGTTCCTGCACGAATACCTCCGGGCCCTTCCGCTGCTTGATGCGGGAGAGGATGACCGTCGCCAGTCCCAACAGGATTTCATCCACAAACGGGATGAAGTCCGGGATCACGAAATCCAAGGCAAACAGCCCGCCGGTGATGCACAACAGGATCGGAAACCGCAGCTTGGTGGCCTGATTCTCGATGAGATCCTTGGTGATTTTCGGTCCGATCATACGTGGTACCCGGGATCGAGGAGGGCTGGGTTGATCGGGCACGACAAGAGCAGGGCGGGCCAATGCGCCCGTCCCACGACTGGCCCGATCTATGACTTATCCGACGATCACTCGCGGTTGTTTGGCGGGATCGGCCTGGGCTTTGCGGATCAGTTCGCGGACCATCCAGGGGACGTTTCCCTCCCCGAACAGCACGAACCCCACGTTCGCGGCCAGCGGACTTTCGTCCGACCAGCCGAAGTGAATTTCCGGCGGTCGGCCAGTCTTGGAAAGTTCCAGGCCGACAGCGGCGATCACATGCGGGATCGAGGCCACCTTGCCGAAGCGGAGGATGATCCGGCCCCCCTCCTGAATCACTTCCAGGACGGGGGATTGGTAGAACTCGCTGACATCGCCGCGCTCGACCTCCATGAACACGATCGGGTCATCGGCTGTGAAGTGGTGTTCTTGGCGGATGCTCTGTTCCTTGCGCTCGAGATCGCGACCCCCAGGGCGGTGCGGGACCAGGATCGGGAACTCAAGATGCCGCATGCTATCCCACAGGAAGTGCGACTCGTCATTCTTGTAACGGAAGCCCGTAAACCGCAGCTCGGTGCTGCGCATCGTCCTCGACCAGAGCGAAGAGACGATGATGGCTAGGATGAAGCCACTGGCGATCTTCATCCCACCGGGTCGCTCGATGATGACAGCGATGGTGGTATACAGGAACAGCACGCCGATCATCGAATAGCCCCACGGCCAGCGGCGAATCCAGGAGCCGGTGCGGGTGCGGTAGACCTCGATCACTGTGGCGATCGCGGCACTCGACATCAGGACCAGCACGCCGGTCGCATAGGCCGCTCCCTGGGCCAGCACATCGGCATTGAAAATCCATGTCACCACGAGATTCACCAATGTGAACAGAATCACCAGCGGACGGGTGGCCGCTGCCCACTCGGGAGCCATGCCATAGCGCGGCAGATATTGCGGCACCAGGTTGAGTAGCCCGGCCATGGCACTCGCCCCGGCGAACCACAGGATCACCACCGTGCTGATGTCATAGATCGTCCCGAACACGCTACCAAACAGCGGCGAAATCTTCTCTCGGCTTTCGCCGTGAGCGATGTAAGCCAGGGCGCGGTTGGCGGCCTTGGGCGTCGGGGCTATGACCCGTTGGTTGGCTGCTTTCTCTCGGAGTTGGCCTTCGAGCGTCTCGATCTGAACAATGGTTTCTTCGACGGGGGAGTGGCTGCGCCCCCACAAACTCCCCACGATCGAATCGAACATGCCTTGGACTTCGGTCTTCTGATCGATGTCAGCGCGATGATCCGGAGCCTGGGCAGTGACCAACTCCTCTGCAGGTATCAACGTCACGGTCACAATCGACGAAGCGAGCAGGAAACCGGACATGATGAGTGCCGCCGTAACGAGCAGCTTGCGCGTGCCTTTGATGCGATCGGCCAGTCGGGCCTCGGGGGTATCACCCTTTCCATCGACGAGAGGCATCACCGCGATGCCCGTCTCGAATCCGCTGAGGCCCAGCGCCAGCTTGGGAAAGAACAAGAAGCAGAGCAGCACGATCGTGCCCCAGCCGGTGCCGCTGACAGGCCGATGGGCGATCTGCCAATCCCCGCTGACCACGGATTGATACCAGTCGCTGATGAGTTGGGGATGCGTAGCCAAGTGCCGCAGGCACTCGAACATCAGGATCAGATTGAGCCCCAGATACACCACCACAATTCCGATGGCGATGACGATGACCTCGCCGAAGCCGCGCATGAATGCCGCCCCCAGCATCACGAGCAACATCATCGTCAGCGTGATCTGACTGTGCAGGTACTCCGGCGACTGCTTCCACAACGGGTTGTGAATCAAATGCTCAGCTGCGTCGGCAGCCGAGAGCGTCTTCGTAATCACGAAGTCGGTGGCGGCGAAACCCAGCAGGACCAGGATCAACAACTTGCCGCCCCAGCCATGCACCAGCCGTTCGAGCATGGCGATCGAGCCTTGCCCATGCGGTGATGACCCGGCGACATACCGATAGATCGGCACTGCCCCCACCAGTGTGACGATCACGAGGAATAACGTCGCCAGCGGAGAGAGCCGCCCCGTCGCATCAAATGCAATCGAGGGCTGATACCCCAGCGTACTGAAGTAGTCGACCCCGGTGAGACACATGACCCATAACCAGGGACTTGTGTGAGTCTGCGGAGCAGACGGACTGCCCGGCGCGGCACCGTGGCTTGCTGACGGTGCCGCAGAAGTTTTCGATGTCATTGTTTGACCAGGAAACAAGTTGTCGCAGGGTTCACTCGCTGGCGACAATAACAGCGATCAGACAAGAACGTAATCGGCCACCGCCCGGATCACCGGGGTTTCAACGCACCACATCACGTGATGGAATTGTGATCGATGTGTGAGAGGACAGCCACCCCGGAAACTGTACCTATGTTTACAGGGCAGTCAATTCTGACGAGATATGGATCGCAAAAGAGTCGGCCAGGGATGACCTTGCGGTCCTACTAGCCCGAGCCTCCACTCACGCGGCGAGCCTCCTACGGCACGCGTTCCAAGTCGGACATAGGGCCACAAGGTGGGCCAGCCGACCACGCTGAGGCTCTGAGCAAGATGTGGACTGCCATTGTCAGTCATCCCTTCACCGCACACCCCGGCACGCTCACTCACGCGGTGGGCGAGGCGGCTCCCGCTCTTCATCCATGACCTGCTTCACAGCATCCTTCCAGAACTCCAAATCGGCATCGATCCGCTCCGGACCGGGCTGGTTCTGAATGGGTTCAGGGGAAGGGGTGACTGAATCAGGCCGGTTTTTTCCGCGAGAGGGCAGGGTGGTTTTCTCAGGTTGGGGAGCCAGCGGGATGATCAGATTCTGCTTCGCCGTCGGGGTCTGCGAGGCGGGTGTGGCGAAGTGGGAGTTCTTCGCAATTGGTGGGTGTGCTTCTGTCGCACTGACTTCACGCAGACTGTGCTCTAGGGCTGCGCCCAGATCGGCATCGTCGGGGACGACAATCTCGCCGAATTCTTTGAGCCAGTCATCGACATTCCCCATGGGAATCCGTGGTCTCGCTCCGCTGGGAGAGTTCTCTTGCGGGATCGACACGGGGGGCCGATGGGCGGTCGCGGCACTCCCCTCGTTCGGCGAGGCGCGTCGTTCATCGAGTTCATCCAGAAAGCGATCGCTGTTAATCGCCGTCGCCATCCGTTCCCGTGCGGCCCGATGGAGCCGTCGATCACTCGATACAATCCGCAGCTTTCGCGGCTGCGGGTCATGCGCGATCATCTCTTCGATCAGTTCGTCGGCCTCGTGGCCCGGTTCTGGAAAGAGGACACGAATTCCCTCGATCAACTCCTCTCGTGAGGAAACCACCAGCACCGTCTTGGCATCAAACACCACTGTCGTTGCCGCCCGGTCCTCCTTCGACATCTGATACGACAGCCGTTTCATCAGCCGCAGCCGCGCCCCCTCCAACTGCTTGCCGATCAGCTTCCCCCGTACCAGACCAGCGGCATGCATCAGGTTGTAACCGTCGATGATTGTGCGGTGTGACATGGGTTCATCATAGCGATTCGAAGTTCGTCGTGGGCAGATTTCTCAGAGGCCCGTGGCCTGTGTGTGAGCGGCATGCGAGTCAGAACAGTCGCTCTGTCGCCAGTCGTGCCACGGCATAGGCACACGCCCCGACCGAATGTTCGGGACCGAGAAGACTGGCCAGCGAGAGCGTCTGGACCCCTGCTAGTGACGGGATCTCCTGCAGCACTTGTCGGGCGATGAACTCCCCTTCGCCCGAGAGCAGCACCATGCGGGGAGGTCCACTCTGTCGGGACAGGACCCGCTCGGCTGCCTCGCAGATCTGGGTTCGCTGTATCAAGGCCCACTGCTGCGCCAAGTGGTCCGTCTCCCGTTCATCAATCTCACCCGAATCCGCACAGAGCATGCGCACCAGCCGGTCGCGGGCGAACTCACGCGTGGCTGGCCGACCGTTGGCAGTGTCGCAATCATGGGGAGCCTCGGGGAGCGAGCCGAGCCAGAGATGCACATCACGAGTCGTCGCGAAGAACTCAGCTGCAACTCCGATCATCTGACCTCGCCACTCGATCTGTGACGCCAGCGCACAGAGTGGGGTTCGTCGCATCCCGGTGTAGACCAGTTCGCCACTCATGAGGCGGGTCGGGTCGGTGCCGCCCTCGGTGTCCGGCATCCCGTGGCGCAGGGGTATGATGTCGGTCGTCGTCGACCCGATGTCGATCAGGAGTGCAGCCCCCTGTGGACTGGCACGGCCTGACCAGGTTGCCAGCGCATGCCAGTTCGCAGCGGCCACGAGGACCGGAAACTCACGGGCCTCGTCCAGAGAGAAGAACTCTGCGCCAGTCTGCCAGATGTGGATTTCGGACAGGGGAAAGGCTGCCTCGACGGAATTCAGAATCCGTTCGACTCCTTCGGATTTCGTGCGAAAGCAGTCGGCCAACTCCCCCGTCATGGTCACCGCGATCAAATCGGGTCGATCAAACAGTGCGATTTGA
>JANOKO010000835.1:0-4973 GCA_031419335.1 Planctomycetota bacterium | reverse complement strand
TCCTGGATCACACGCGAAACAGCACTGCGTAAAAACAGGTGTGCGACAAGCCTGAGTTGTGTCGGGACATCAGGCCGCTATCAGCACACGATCCCCTCGAAATCGCTTCCAGATCAAATACGCCACCACGCCCGACCCATTGACTGCAGCGGCCACGCCCAACGGTTGCCACTTGTCGACTGCATCCGGCATCAGCAGGACGAATAGCCACCCGACCAGCGCCACTGCACTTGGGATCGGATAGAGCCACATTCGAAATGGGAGTGGCACATCCGGACGGGTCTGACGCAGCACATGCAGTCCGGCGATCTGGCCGATGAACTGCACACCAATTCGCCCCAGGACTGCCGACTTGACCACCAGTGCGAAATCGAAAAAACAAAACAGGGCTGTCAGCCCCGTGACGACCCATAGCGCGACATGCGGGTAGTTTCCCTTGGAGTGCAAGTGGCCCACAAACGCGAAAAAGTCCCCCTGCCGGGCAGCGGCGAACAGGATGCGCGAGTACCCGAGCGTAATCGCAAAGAAGCACGCAAAACTGGTCCAAAGAATCAGCCCGGTGAAGACCGATGCGACTCCCTTCCCGTAAATCCGCTCCATGAAGTCAGAAGCGATGTGCTCAGACAGCATCGCCTCCTGCCACGGAACGACTGCAATGATCGAAATGTTCATCGTCAGGTACGTGATGGCGATGACGCCGATCGAAATCAGGATCGCACGCGGGATCGTCTTGGCCGGGTCGCGGATCTCATCCCCTAGGTGGCAAACGTTGTAGTATCCCAAGTAATCGTAAATCGCAATCTGCATCGACCCCGCCAGTCCGGCAAACATCAACCACGAGGGCCGGAGCGCCCCCGGGGGAAAAGCCAACTGCTCTGGGTGGAAGTAAACTAACCCCGAGCAGACGACGATCAGCACCGTCAACACGGTCCCTGCACAGAGCACCAGACTCAGTTTTCCAATCGTGCCGATCTGTCGTGATAACAGCAATCCCACGGCCACGCAGGCAGTTACAGACAAGCACTCACGCCCATATCCCCCGAGGTATCCCTTCAAGTCGGGGATGAGATACTGCACATACTGCATCGTTCCGATGTAACCCGAGGCGATCTCGAGAGTCCCCGTAATGAGGAACTGCCAGAGAAACAGGAAAGGCAAGGCACGACCCCAGCGAGTTCGCCCATAAATCTGCTTGAGGAAATGATACGTCCCACCCGACCCTGGCAGCGCGGCTCCCAGCTCACTCCAAACCAGTCCGTCGCAGATCACCAGTACCGCCGCAATGACCCACGCAATCAACGCATGTGGTCCACCCATTGCTTTGAGGAACAGCGGGATCGTCATGAACGGTCCGATGCCGACCATGTTCGCGACGTTGAGAGCTGTGGCTTGCCACAGACCAAGTGTCCGGGGCAAGGCTTGTGCCGTGGGTGAGTTGTCCGAGTGCGACACACATGGCTCCTGACCGATGTACGGGCAAACCTGCCTTAGGGGCTCTTCCTCCACGACTCAGAAATCGAGATTGTCCAACCCGTCCATCAGTTCATCCAGCGCATCGCGTGGCTTGTCCGGTTGACCGCATTGCCGCTTGGGGAGGCCGATCGAGGCACCGACCGCCTGGCGACCATCGGCGACGAGTTCGGCATCGCGCTCCGCCACCGCTTGATCGACTCCTGTCGGTGCTCCGAACAGTTGCGACAGGTCGATCTTCAGGCTGCCAATCTCGCCATCGGCCCCAGCGATGTCCGCCGACTTGTGCTGCGGGAACATGATCGCGTTCTCGGGGCAGACCCGGCTGCAGGCGGGGCAGCCTTTTTTGCAGTTGTCTTGCGCCTCGACCAGGATGCGGTCGATCGTGTCGACTCCGTAGACCCCGAACAGGCAGAAATCGATGCACTCCATGCAGTTCGTGCAGCGGCTGTAGTCGATCACCGGATACCAGCGGCGGGCGCTGGCGGGTTCGTCGATCTTGAGGAGCGAAGACGCGACCGCCCCCCCGTGGCTGTGGCCGTTGGTGCTGCTGCCGTTGACTCCGTTGACATGCAGTGGCTCGGATCCCGAGAGGGCCACCGGCTGGAGGAACCGCTCCAACTGAGGGGCCGACGGAGCCCCGGTGATCCACGACAGGAGGTCGACGGTCTGCACGGTCGTCTCGCTGCCGATGCGGCGGATCTCCTCCAAGAACGGTTCCGACTTGCTGCGGACGCGGAAGTCGATGCAGTAGATGCGGCGGTTCGGGACATCGGTCGAGCCGACGCCCTCGAACTCGCGGGTCTCCTCGTCGTCATCGGTCACGAGCAGCGTCGTGCCTTCCTTGCCGCGCACTCCCTGTCGATCCAAGGTCCAGCGGGCGGCCCGCGGATAGAGCCATGACAAGACCACCAGATCGCCCGGCACCGATCGCAGAAACAGCATCCCGCTGTGATCGGCGGACATGTCGTACAGATGCGGCACGATCGAGACGTTGAGCGACGAATCCATAATCAGCCGCGCCGCCAACTCCTCTTCGAGGTGGCGTTTGGCCGGGTTGAGCCCCTGCCCCTGCGAGATGACGACGGTGAGTTTGCGACCAGCCATGCGGTGTGTTTCGTGCTACTCGAAGACGCTCGGTCCGGGGAAGGTCCGCGCTGGACCGAAAGGGGGACGCATCTCCCATCGTTCGTATGATATCAATTCGTCGAGTCTCCGTCGCGAATGCCGGAACCGACAGCGAGCGGGCGGACGTATCAGGATTGTCAGCGATTTCTCCGAAACCGCTGTCTGAGAGCGATTCGTGAGCGATTCTCCAGTGCGAACATGGCACCAGCGATTTCGGAGAAATCGCCGACATTGGCGCAGTCTGTCTCGCGTGACCTACTTCGATGCAATGGCAGGGAGCTGCTCGACTGGGGTTTTCAATTGGTAGGTGAACGCACCGAGCAGATCGTGTTCGCTCGCTCCGGTGTGGCAGTCGAGACACGAGGCCGAGGCTCGGATCGCTCCCAACATGCGATTGGGGTGTTCCGGAGACCAGACCAAGTTGGCCCCCAGACGCACGCGATCCAGGGCCAGCTCCTCGAAGGAATCGAGAGGTCGTCGTTCCACCGGCACTGAACCTGGTTTAATTACATAGGCGCTGGATTCCTCATGGACGAGTAGACTGACCAGTTCCACATTCGCGATGGTGTCAGTTTCTTGATGGTATTCACGCTTTGGGTAAGGGGTCATCAACCGGCTGAACCCAAATCCGGCACTGTCGACGAACGCCTCTGTCGTACGGGCGTGAGTCTGGCGGGCAGCCAGGAAACGAGGATCAGTATCGGACGCTGTCTCGACACGATGGCAGGTGGGGGCGACCGTCGTGAACTCTATCATGGGCACCGTGTCGTGCGTGAAGCCGGATTGACCCTCCGCGATTTGAACTCGAAAGGGAGATGACCCGCTGGCGGTTTGCGAGTTCATTGAAACACCCTGAATCGACTCCACAGGTGGAACTCGCGAGGGAAAGATCCGGCCCAGTTGATGCGGACGACCCACCGACGATTCCGAGCGGCGTTGTCGCTCATGCTGGCGGTAAGACTCTCTCATGGAAGGGGGGAGGAGTTCATCGTTTCCTGATCCCGAGTTCGGTCCCAGAGGCACACTGCAAAACGCCCAGAGCCACGATGCGGAGATGATTCCCATCAGGCCAACCAACCATTTGACGTACATCACTTGGCTCCACGATTGAGGTTCGGATGCCGTATCGCCCCCCACCGAGTGGGTGCCCCGACAAAGAATCAGATGTGTTCAGCCGAGCGAAAGTTCCCCCAAAACCGCCCCCGCCAAAAAACTGTGACGGGATGGTGGAGTCAGGGGCAACACCATGAAGGTTTTTTGGCAGCCCCGCCCCAAGCCTGTTGAAAAAAGTGACATGGGAATCCTACCCATGTGCCAAACCCAAGGAATCACGGACTGGTAGCCCGTGCCACAGGCTTTTTCAACGGTCTGCTGAGATCGCCTCGGAATTTGGACCGAGCATCATCCAGCTTCAATTTCGAGGCGAGGGCTACAGAAACGACAAAGTGTTTTCATCATGGGGGGTGGCATTTGTCCCTCACTCCTACTCATCCGGACGGACATAAAAAAGAACGCAACGCAAAGAAAAGCAACGCAGTTGAAGCCACCCACACGGAGCCGCCCCTGAGTTGAGCCTCCGAAGGGAGTGTCGTCAACTTCGACGATGCTCTCTACTCAAACTTGAAATCATTTCAAGAGTACGGCCATGTGTGGCCCAGGAATCCGTTGCAATTGAGACACACACTAGACACTCATTGATCGAGTGTCGGGACTTCGTTATGTTCTGTACTTCACCTTCCACCAACGGATTGCACACACACAGAGGGAACCGCCATGGGGCTTTTCGACGGCAAACGAGGCGTCATCTTCGGCATCGCCAACGATCACTCGATCGCTTGGGCCATCACGCAACAGCTCGCCAAAGAGGGGGCTGTGATGGGGTTTACGCACATGCCGGACAAGGATCCGGCCCGCCCCAAGAACGAGAACAAGGTCCGTAAGCTGGTCGATCCGATCGGGGCCAAGTTCGTCATTCCGTGCGATGTACAGAGCGACGCCGACCTCGATAAGACCTTTGCTCACATCAAAGCGGAACTCGGCACAATCGATTTCATGCTGCACGCGATCGCGTTTGCACCGCCAGCGGACCTCACAGGTCCGGTCTACAACGTCAGCCGCGCTGGGTTCCAAGTCGCGATGGACATCAGTGCCTATAGCCTCGTCGCGATGACCGGGCGGGCCAAGCCGATCATGAATCCGGGTGGCAGCATTCTGACGCTGTCGTATTTGGGCGGGGAGAAGGTCATCCCCGGGTACAACCTGATGGGGCTGTGCAAGGCGGCGCTGGAGAGTGCGGTCGGCTACCTCGCCAGCGAGACCGGTCCGTCCGGTATTCGCGTCAACGCCCTTTCCGCCGGTCCGGTGCGGACGATCAG
>JANOKO010000834.1:0-7369 GCA_031419335.1 Planctomycetota bacterium | reverse complement strand
CCCCGGCATCGTACTCGAAAACGAATCGCCCATTGTATGAAAACCGTGAAACGACGTTGGGACCACCGATCTCATCGAGCCACGCTTCGGGTGACAACCGGCTTAGCGGTCGACACAATAGGCCAATTACCCCTCCTCGCTCCGAAGCAAGGTCGCCCATGCCCATCGAATGGCAACCGCTCGTCGACATCATTCATAAGCACCAGCGGTTCGTGATTACCAGTCACGTCCGGCCCGATGCCGACGCGCTGGGATCGGAGATGGGACTGTGCGGAATTCTCGAACAGTTGGGGAAGGAAGTCCGGATCATCAATCCGTCAGCCTCCCCGGTTCACTTGGCATTTCTCGATCCCACCTCACGGATTCAAAAGATCGGCGAGGGAGTCACAGCCGAGCAGGCCTGCGACACCGATGTCCACGTGATCGTCGACACCAGTGCCTGGCAACAGCTCACCGACCTCCGCAAGACACTGGAGACCACGCAGGCCAAGAAGGTGGTGATCGATCACCACATCAGCTCCGATCATCTGGGAGCGGAACTGTTCAAGGACACGACGGCAGCTGCAGCGGGGATCTTAATCTGCGAGTTGGCGGACGCATTGGGAGTGACGCCAACCATCGAGCAGGCGACCGCACTCTTCGCGGCGATTGCCACCGATACCGGCTGGTTCCGATTCCCGAATGTCGATCAGCGGACGATCCAGCGGGTGGCCTGGCTGATTGGACTGGGAGTCCAACCGCATCTGATCTACCGCGAGCTGTACGAGAAGTCGTCATTGTCCCGGCTCAAGCTGCATGGGGTAGTGCTGGCTCGCGTGGCGGTCGAGTTCGGCGGGGCGATGGGCTGGACGTATGTCTTGCAGAAAGACTTCGAGGAGACGGGAGCGCATCCGTCCGATACCGAGGATCTCGTCAATGATTGCCTGACGATCGAGGGGACTCGCTGTGCCGTGATCCTGGTCGAACAGAAGTCGGGGCAGGTCAAGGTCAGCTTCCGCAGCCGCTCCGGACTGGATGTGGCCCAGGTTGCCGAGCAGTTTGGCGGTGGAGGTCACAAGTTGGCCTCGGGAGCCATGATCGCCGGACCGATGGCGAATGCGCAGGCGGTGGTGATGCAGGCCATGCAGGCAGCGCTGGAGAGTGGGGAATAGGGAGCCACCAGCATAACCGACTCCCTCGGCCAGCCTGCATTTACTGGTGCGTCAGCACATCCATCTGACGGGGAGTCAGTGAGCCCCAGCCGGGTGGATTGAGAGGAGAGTTGGGGAATCGGCTGGAGAGGATCTCGCTGATCGCATAGGCAGTGGCGGGAGTCAGTTTCGCCTGCCAGTTCTGTGTGCTTGCGCTCCATTCGCCGGGCCAGCCATCGGTATAAGAGATGAAATAGTCCTCACCGGTTTGCGGGTTGGTGCGCCATTCGCCCCACGGGCAGCACACGTAGCGATGCCTTGGCAGAAACAAATGCACCTGGGTGAAAGCCATTGCCGGAGCATGTCTGGCATTGGGGTTCCGGAACATCACCGAGGCTGAGGAACCCGGATGCAGGCGGTACGACACCGCCACAAACATCAGGTCGCGTTCGATCTCATCCGGGCTGGGTGACGGCGAGCGCAGCACCAGCGGCAGATTGGTGTCGGCATATGGCCCATCGAGCATGAGTCGCAAAGGGCGATGTGCCTGAGCGACCAGTTGATTCGCCAGAACGGGATCCCCTCCCGCCAGATCGAGAGCCCACGGGTGGAGATAGTGGTTGATCAAGCTGGCCCGTTCGCTCCGGGCACGAGTCAACTCCGCATCCGGGTCCATGAGATATGCTGCATCCTGTCCTCCCGGACTCGCATCGATCACCGGCAGCGTGCGCGTGCGGGGATCGTCTTCCGAACCGAAACCGATCGGTTGACCGGATGTCGTCCAAAGTTGGACCAGCAGCGGACCTTGCGGTCCATCGGGGGCTTGGGCCGCGTTCGGACCTCTCCAGAGTCCGTTGGCGCGGGCGACTTGACGGGTCAGTTCATCAGCGAGAAACGGGATCTGTAGCACGATGTCGCGTCGAAATGCCGGGATCGGACGATCGGACGGGAACTGCCCCGGCTGCCCGTCCAGGATTTGCTCAAACACCGGCAGGACAAACTGTACCCAGGGTGAATTGACCAGAGTGGTGCCCTGTGTTCCCCGCATCACGGCGACCCCCGCCAGGAGATCGGCCTCCAGTTGATTCGCAAACGCAATGGCATTCATGCCCCGGGCGAGCATCCCCACACCGCTCTGTCCTGCAGCGTCCGCAGCGTTCTGCAGGTGAACTTTCGAGTCCAGTTGCCTCGCGGAGTTCAGCAATAAGAGCAGGAGCCACGTACCGCCCAGCATGACGAAGACAGTCAACAGGCTGATGACTCCCGACTCGTCCGCATGGAGACGACGGAGCTGAGTGGACCCCACATTGAACATGCTTCTGAGAGAGAGCCACTTGTCCGCTGAACGTGTGACCCAGAATGGGCGTCGCATGGCTCACTGCTCCCGCCAGCGGTAAACAACCGGTCGATTCGATTGCAAACCCGGTAATGTCAAAGTGGACGCCCCGATCACAGGTACGCGATCCAGTCGCCCCGACGCTCCCGGCCAGTTACGGGCGAGGTCGCTGGGCACTCGGCCCCAATTCGCTCTCTGGAACAGCCAGCGTCCGGGTCCGGGCACGAGTGAGACTTCATGCGCGACGATGACTGTGACGGCTTCGTCCCATCCGGCCTCATTCGCTTCGTGGGGCACTACGGGATGCCCCACCGGATTATAGGTCGGAGTCAATCGCGGCTCCCCCAGAAACGCCAGACGCACGCGCGTGTTGGCAGCCGAGTAGCTCCAGCGATTGCCCGTCGCTTCCCGCCAACGACCGATACGCGGATCACTGGTGAGCTGTTGGAATTCCAGAAAGGCATCCACGGCTTCACCTACATCCGAGGCCCCCGCACGGGGACCATTGACCATGCGGGCTGGCGAGATGGCCACGCAGGCCTGGACCGCTGCCGCTAGGATCTCTCGGAATTTGCGGGAGTGTTGTGCGATCCCGGGAGTGAGGTCGATCGGCAGCCCTCGGGGAATGTAGACATCGATTTCATTCTCTCCGGTCACATCGTTTCCTCGCGTCGGATCTTGGTCCTCGACCCAGGCCGGGATCCAGACCGCCGCGGATCGAGCGGCGGCGAACGCGGCGTACTCAACCGTCATGACTCCGATGAGTACCTGGCTCAATTGGACCAGAAGCAGAACAGTCCCGACAAAGAATGGAAGCGTCAGGACCAGCGCCAAGCTCTGGACGCCTCCTGCTTCACAATCATCCAGTCCCCGCAGTCGCGAGACGACTCCTTGGCAGTCCGTGGAGAAAGAGAGTTGCATGGACGAATTGATCCGCTTGAGGATGTTCCGCAACTGAGTCGTGTAACTACTACAACCCTTAGCAGCCTGCTAAGCCGGTTGAACGCCCCCATGGTACTGGATATAGCAGCTATGGCGATGGTACGTCAGTCAGAATCCGTGGTTGCGGCGAGTTATTCGCCTGAGCGGATTGTATTGGTGGCACATGGCATGCCGAATGCTTCGCATACGAATGGTCACGAGGGACAGTGCCAAGAATCACCCAGAGCAGGAGGCTATCTCCGCCAGCGGGCGGGCGTTCTGTCCAGAAGTCGTGCTGCCATGAATGAAGTCTCGGAATCCACCGTCTACACCACGGGAGATGTCGCCCGGATCTGCCAAGTGGCCCCGCGAACCGTCAGTAAATGGTTCGACACCGGTCGACTAAAAGGGTATCGCATCCCCGGCTCGCTGGATCGACGAATCCCCCGTGACAGCTTGGTCGAATTCATGCGGTCCCACGGCATGCCTCTGGGTGAACTCGGATCGCTCCACGGGGGCAAGGTGCTCATCATCGGCATGCCCGCGTTCGAACGGGCCATCGTGGAGAAGCTGCTTTTGGCCTCCGGGATGACGACGACTGCGGCGGCGAATGCCTTCGAGGCCGGGGCTTTGGCAATCGAGCAGCGGCCCCAGTGCGTGGTAATTGATGCGTCGATCGGGGCGAATGAGGCTCGGATGATCTCCCACTACTTCAAAAGTGCGGGGCGCGACACCTCGACCCGTGTGATCGGATTGGTCTCTGATGAAGAAGTGACTGATTCGTCATCCGCAAAAATCTACGATGAGACGTTCCGCCGTCCGCTCGACCCAGCCCTGTTGGCGGTACGAGTGAAGTCATTGGCCGAAAAAGTGTCGACATAGCGGTTGAGTTTAGGGCGGAGTGGAACCACATTGTGGACCCGTCGGCAGCTTCTGCCGACGGCTTTCCCGGCAAAACCGGAGTCTTCCGAACAACCGTTACAGTTTGCCAAGTCTCCCAACCGATACCTACCGCAGGACTATCTACAGGTGCCGCCTTTGCAGGCAGCGCGGTGGAGAATCGGGCTGAGACAGTGATGTCTCAGCTGCCGTCCAGGACGCATTCGGCCGACGTTGTCGGCGACTCGATGGCAAGGACGCTCTGATGCGGTTCCCTCATTGGTTGAAAACTGTGGCCAGCGCATTGGTGCTGACTGCGACTGCTGGGCCAGCACTGGCTCAGGGTCCAGGCACTCCGGGTGGTGGTCAGCCGATGTTCCAGCCCGCTTTCGGGACGAACGATCCGGGGATGCTCTATCCTCAAGGCGTGCCGCAAGGGTATCAGCCTTACCCGGCGATTTCCCCATATGGAATGGGAAATGTCGCTTGGGATCAGACGTTTCGGGATGACGATGGACTGTGGTTCCGGCGGATTCTGAATACGGATCGACAATTCTTCGGTTCGCTCGGTGCGACGCATAATAAGACCAGGAACCCGGGCAGCAAGCATCTGGGATCGGCCTTCATCCCTTACGACAACTTGTCCAATAGCCTTCAAGGGTTCATCATCCCGACCTATAACCAAGGTGGCAATGTCGGGACCACCACTGGAGGGGCGAATACGGTCGTCACTGGTGTCCCTGCCAGCCGGGTGATCCTGGATCGGCGTGTCTTGCCCTACCCGGCCCTGGTTCCGGGGACCGTTGCGACATTTGAGATCAACAACGCGCTGTTTCCGATCCGCGATTTGAATGCGTTCAGTGATTACAGCAGTACGGGGATCGAAGGCCAGTGGGGATTCTTCAACGAAGACGGGACGGGCATGGCCTGGGGGGGCTTCTGGTCCGGCCAGGACAAACAAGCCTTCCAGATGGGGCAAGACAACATCAATGGAATCCCCATTACGCAGGACTTCATCACCGAAGTGGATGGAGTCGTCCTGTTCACTCGCAATGGGGCGATTCCCCTCGATTGGGGATTTCAGAATCTGGATGTCACGTACAACGGTCTGGCTAATCTCGGCACGGTAAAATACGACTTGCTCTTTGCCTATGACACCAAAACATGGTCGATCGGGACAGACGCCAATTTCTACATGACACCGATGATCCAGCGAGATGCCCTTACCGTCCGGCCCTTGATCGGTGGGCGTTATCTCCACATCAATGACCAGTTCCACTTCCGCGGGATCGACAGTGGATTCGGCTACGATATCACGACACAGACCGGCGGCGGACAGGGAGGCGGGGGACAAGGCACGCAGTCCAACACCTTCCGACCTGATGCGGGATCGTTGCAGGTCAATTATGACTTGTACGAAGCCACGCTCAATAACTCCGTCAACACCAGCTTGGCCGGACCGCAAGTCGGGCTTCGCTATGACTTGGGTGATGGGGATGAGTTCAAGCTCTGGGGGCAATCCATTTTGGGGCTGATGGCCAACCGGGAAGACTACCAGCAATCCGGAAACAATCTGGGAGACCAGCAAGGTCTCCTGCTGTTCAGCAACGGGCTGGACATGCTCGCCACGGATGCCCGCTTCAGCAGCAAACGCACCCTCGGGCACGTTTCACCACTGTTTGAACAGACCTTCATGGCCGAAATGCAAATCCTGGACATGATCCCCGTGGTCCGCAAGATGCCCTACATCGAGAACACCGTGTTCCGCTGCGGTTATACCGTGACGGTCGTGGGTGAGGTCGCCCGAGCGGGTGAATCGATCGACTGGCGTGGCTTCCCACAATTCCCCAGCATTCGCCCCGGTCGAGACACGTGGTGGACCTCACGCTGGACCTTTGGAGTCGAGAAGCGGTTCTAATCACCGAGTTGCGGCGACATTCACATGCCACAGCCAACCGGCTGCCACCGGTGCGAGCGGCGTGGGTAGACAGGCATTATTACAGAATCGCCAACGGGTTCCGACGCTCTTCCAGTGTCCCACGTGTGACCCCCACGCGGTTCATCGCCTCCAGGGTGGTCCACACCTCCTGCCCGGTGGTCCGCCCAGCGAGCAGTTCGCGGTAGCTGCGGATGACCTGCCGCATCTCGCTGGGGGTGTCGTTGAGGAACTCGATGCGGAACTGGCGGATGCCGCGCTGGATCAGGTCCGTAACCACCTCAGCCGAACTCTGCGGCGTGGCGTTGTAGAGGGTGTTGCGGCAGCCGACATCGGCCTTGAGGGGATGCTCCATCCCGACTCTGTCTCGCAATTGCACTTCGTGCCGGTCACACGGGCGACCGCAGTTGGTCTTGTTGGTTCCAGGGGAGAGGACCGCGCAGAACACGCAGTGCTCCATATGAAACATCGGCATGTGCTGGTGAATCACGACCTCCAACCACTGCGGCGGCACGGCCTCGACCAGTTCCAATAATTGTTCCCGGTTGAGGTCGTACGACGCCGTGAGCCAGCTCGCCCCCTGGTCGATCAGGAACTGAGCGGTGAGTTCGTTGGTGACATTGAGCGAGTAGTCGGCGACGAAGGGGATCTCCGCCTCGGCACAGAACGCCATCCCCGCCAGATTGCGGACGAGCATCCCATCCGGCTGGGGCTTGGTCATGGCTCGGAAGATGCCCATCTCGCCGGGCTTCTGGATGCGCGGCGTGGCGATGAGCAGCCGCGCCTTGGCCTGCCGTGCCATGTCGACGGCGTGCCCGTACTCCTTGATCTCTTGGAAGTCGACTAACAGGTTCCGCTCCCCGGCTGTTAGCGCGGTATCGAGCTGTTTGAGTGACCGGCAGAGCAGCGACAGCCGCACCGGGTCGTTCGCCTGTCGCTCGTGAAGAGGCAGTGTGGCACGCAGCGCCGTGAGGACCGGCTCGCTGGAGATGCGGCGTTCCGGCGGCTCGCCCGATTGACGCAACAGTTCCTCGATCAGCCCCTGCCGCAGCTTCGACAGCACGCTCAGCGGGACCATCGGTCCGCCGATGATCTCCGCGTCAAGCTGTCGCAGCTCATAGACCGTGTTGCCAAGGCGAGAGAGTTGTTCGCGCAGGAACTCGTCGT
>JANOKO010000833.1:0-6104 GCA_031419335.1 Planctomycetota bacterium | reverse complement strand
AGCTCTCTCCACTCTGAAAACGGACAAATCAGAGTGGCGAACGGTCGTCCGAATTGAAATCGTGCGAAAATCGAGACATCGAAAGCTGTGCTATTTACCTCACGTCCAATGCGACCGCTGAAAGTTAGCCGGACAGTTCTGGTATCGAGTCTTGAAAGTTGTGAGAACAATCGAACAATGTGTTTCGCATCGCGCTGGTGACTTAGGGTGTACCCCCAGTGCGAGACTTTTGCCCCATGGCACTCCATCGGTTACGATTTCATCCACAGGAATTGAACTGTTCCCGACCTGCCGGCTCGGCGGTCGACCCCACTCCGGCAATTGCCCCTTCCCTTGAGGAGTCCGCTGTGACCCAACCGCTCGTCAATCGTCGTCGTTTCCTTCAAACCACCACGCTCGCCGCTGCGGCAGGAGCTGTGGCTCCGCTGTGGATTCCGTCCTCGCGGACATTGGCCGATGATGCCAAGAGTCCGAACGCCCGGCTCAACCTGGGCTGCATCGGGACCGGGGATCGCTGGAAGGCCGTGGGGCCGTCGGCGATGAAGTTTGCTACCTGTGTCGCGGTCTGCGATGTCGATGCCAGCCACGCCGCTGAGGGCAAGGAGATCGGCCTCAAGATGAATGAGAAGGCCAGCCAGAAGGCCGAGATTGATGTCTACGAGGACTACCAGAAGATCCTCGAACGCAAGGACATTGATGTCGTCACCATCGTGACGCCGGATCATTGGCACTCCAAAATCGCCATTGCAGCGATGCGAGCGGGCAAGGACATCTACTGTGAGAAGCCGCTGACGCTGACGATCAACGAAGGCAAGCAGATCGTCAAAGTGCTGAAGGAGACCAAGCGCGTCTTCCAAGTCGGCACTCAGCAGCGGTCGGAAATGGGGCAGCATTTCCTGCGTGCGATCGCCATGATCCGCGATGGCCGGATCGGGACGGTCAAGAAGGTCACGTGTTCGATCGGCGGGGCTCCGAAGAGTGATGCGATTCCGGTGGTCGCAGCCCCGACCGGGCTGAACTGGGAAAAGTGGCTGGGACAAGCTCCGCTCGTCGACTACCGCATGAAGGAAGGCGGCGGCAAGTGGGGTAACTCGCGCTGCCACTACGAATTCCGCTGGTGGTACGAGTACTCGGGCGGAAAGATGACCGACTGGGGCGCGCACCACGTCGACATTGCCTCGTGGGCTATCGGCATGGACCAGAGCGGTCCAACCTCGGTCGGTGGCTGGGGCAAGCACCCGGTGCCGTTCAAAGATGGCGTGCCACAATTGGACGATCGTTACAACGCCGCGACCGACTTCGATGTCACCGTCATGTGCCCGAACGATGTCGAGATGCACATCGTCAACGATCTGTCGGATGAGCAGAAGACGCTGGGCGGACTGGTGAACAAGGAAGGCAAGTTCGGAGACGGCAACGGCATCCTGTTCGAAGGGACCGATGGCGTGTTCCACGTGAGCCGCGGCAAACTGAGCGGCCCGGCGTATGAATCCCTCAAGGACAAGCCGCTGGCAGAAGACGCCCTCGATCAAGTCTATGGCGGCAAGATTCCCGAGTCGCACATGGCGAATTTCTTTGACTGTATCTACACCCGGGCTCTGCCGGTGTCGGACGTCTTCTCGCACCACCGGGCCATGACGGTCTGTCACCTGGCGAACATCGCCATTCGCCTCGATCGGAAGATCAACTGGGATTCCCAGAACGAGATGATCACCGGTGACGCCGCAGCTGCCGCCTGGATGGGTCGCGAGCAGCGGAAGGGGTATGAAATCGACGTGGTGATCTAAACACTTCCGTCTCCCCTTTCCCACCGGGAGAGGGGTTGGGGGTGAGTGAGAGAGTCCAGACGACTCCGCCATGATTCACGAAGTCGTCGAAGCCACGAAGAAAGCTCAGGGGAGGTGACCCCCTGGGCTTTCTTTATTGGCCGATTGAGCCAGATCGCTCGAATCATTCGCATCTTCGAACGTCCTACTGTGTGGATCGATTTCAATTCACTCGGGGAGTCAACATGAACTGTGTCCTGCGTTGGGTGTTTGTTCTCGGAATGGGGTTGGGGTGGTCAGCGCCGTCGTTCGCGCTAATCACGGGCGGTGAGGGAAATGAGCCCCTCACCGATCACGGATGGCAAAAGGGGGCTGCTGCCGTCTTCAATGTGAAGTCCCGCGTCGCTTACTGGGAAGGCCCTCCCTTTGGCGGTGGACAGTATGTGGCCGAGTGTCGCGGTGACACAGCGGCCTTTAACGCGGTGCTCGTTGATTTTGCCAAGATCGACGCCCCACAGCGGAAGCTCTTCGTTCACGATGGCGTCGGCAACAGCTTCTGGCTCAACATCAATAACGAAGAAGCGAAACGGAAGCGGGCCGAAATCGATTGGAGCTTCACCGCCTGGATCCCCGAGAATTGGAAACGCTTCCGACGCGGGGCGGAAGCGCGCCCCGATGAAGAGGGCCCCTTCCCCGAGATCCACGTCTACACAGCGGGACGGATTCGGTGGGATGAGGTCCAAGTTCCCGCCGGGATCGAGGTCATCGATGAACGCCTGGAAGCCCACGGTTTTGCCGCCACGGATGGGACCGTCATCGAGGGGCAGATCAACGATATCGAAACCAAAGCGGGGATGGTGGCCCATATTGAACTGCAACTCATCAAGACTCCCCAGACTGGTGGCTACGAGTACGAGACGGTTCTTCAAACTGATTCGGATGCCAAGGGGAAGTGGGATTTCAAATCGATCCCCGTCGGGTGGTATCAGGTGGTTGCCTCGGCGGATGGGTATGTCGCCCGCAAGGTGGCTCATGAACGTGTTGAAGACGGCCCGCGCTGGATTGGGGTGAGGACGGTCCTTGCGAAGCCTGGACCGGTGTCAGGAATCGTGGTCGATGCTGATGGGAAACCACTGGCCGATGTACGGGTCCGATTGGGTGACCTGATCGCGGCACCCAGCGAGGACTACTCTTCGTCTTCGGCGGAAGAGGTGCGGACGGATGCGGAGGGGAAGTTTTTCTGTGACCAGATTCCGCGAGGGAAAGCCACGATCCGGGTCCACAAGGAAGGGTATTGCCGCCCCGGTTTGGGTCTTCCCATTGAGACCCCCGCCAGTGGTCTGAAACTCACGATGCAGAAGTCTTCGAAGATCGAAGTCGTGGTCGACTTCAAGAAGTCAAAACGCCCCGAAGGTTATATCGTCGAGATCGAACCCGAAGGGGGCAGCGTCGTCGGCTCCTGGGGCGGGTCGGGCAACATTGACGGAGCAAATCAGATCACGTTCCAAAACGTCCCCCCGGGCCGCTACATCCTCAAGGGCCGCCCGAACCCCGGCAGCTCCAACGATGTCACCGAATCGGTCACTGTGGAACTCGTCGGTGGGGAGACCGAACCGGTCGTCCTGGAGGCCAAGTAAGAATCTGGCCTTCGGGTTGTCCTTAGATCAAATCGAGCTTCGCCCGTTTGCGCGAGTGCCGAGTGTGAACTCTTTGATCGGGAATGCGCGGAGTCTGTGAACTGGGGGAGGCTCAAGCTGCGGCGAAGATGACAGCGAATCCGCCAAGGGCAATCAACCCACTTTTTGGCGAGGGGAATTCGACGCGAGTGCCACCCTGCCGCTCTCAACTTGTAACAACTACATCACTCCGACAAACCGGCAGAGTCCGCCGAAACCGGTCTGGACAGATTTGCCCAGTTGACCAAGAATCCCCCCCCGAAAGGCTGATAGGCGGTTTCTGCCTGTCTGAATGGGCACCGGGTTGACCCCGCCTCTCAGTCCCGACTGCAAGGAATTGACATGCGACCGAACACTTTGAAGACCCTGTGCTGGATCGCAGCTGCGTGCCTGCTGAGCGGCTGCTTTCGTCCTTGGATGCCTCCACAGCAAGGGTATGGATACGGCGGATACGGGAATGCGATTCAAGGCGGATACGGCGGATACCAAGGGATTCAGACACTGACTCCAGGGCAGTATTACGCTCCTGGGACGACCCAGCCGACGTACAACCTCAATGGTCTCCAGCCGATTCCGGAGGGTGATGCCAACGGGACAGGCACCGGGAGCGGCGATGGCGGAAACGCCCCTCTGTCTCCCTACAATCCTGCGGCACCCGGCGAGCCTGTTAAACCGGTACCCAATCCTCTCTACGAAATGAACGGAGCCAGCGGAGGGCTTGTCCCCCCCGAGACCGATGACGGCACGATTCAACAAAATAAGCCCGACCTCGATGGGTCGTCATCCCTGTCTGCACCCGCCGCCTCCAGCGATTGGGGGGCCGAGGAGCCGATCGAAGCGGTGAACCATGTGGAGCAGGAAGCCACCGAAGAAGTTCCGGCATTGCTCGTTCCGTAAGGACCACATGCTTTGATGAATGTCCTATTGAGATCCCGACAACAGCTCGGGTTGCCGCAGAAGAGCGGCTGATGACGAATTGACCCACGTAACACACGGGCAGGAGTTCCCATTCCAGAACGCTGGCGCAGCGACACCCGAGCCGAGGCTCTTCTCAAGATTAAGGAAGTTCTTGACACCAATCCAGAAACTCCGGCTTCGGTGTCAGCAGAAGTCGGTGAGGTTCGGGATCATTCGACAGGATCGAAGGCACGTCTTTGATATCGAAAAAGCGTTGAAGATCACTATATCCCAACAAAATAAACAACGGCCCGTGAGAAGCGGTCCTCTTGACTCGCACTGAAATGGGATTGAATTGATGGGTTCTAAGTGTGAGTGAATTCAGTTGAATAATGGAGAGATCGGCTACGCCATCCTGCACGGTCACTCCGTGGTCTTCTGCAATGGCAGTTCCCATATAAGTCAGCGGCTGATCCTTCGAAATATAGACTGTGATGCGATCATCAGACGACGAGGGATCCCGCACCGGCTGCAAGGCATCCAGCAAATAGACCTCATCACCCAGTTTGGGAGCTGCGCCCAATACCGCAAAAAAAATGTGGCATCGCCTGGCCTTTTTTGATGATTCAACAGTGATCCGAACCACGATTAGTCGTGAACACCGTTCAATGATGCCAAGTAGGCAGGGCCATCCGAGCCGGGACCATCGATCGCACGCCACGGCTGTCCATGATAGAGGGACTCCGAGACAGCTCGCTTCAGGTTTTGGAGAGTGTCCGCATCACCGATAATCTCACCGGTCTGGCACAGGACTGCCAAGACCCGATCTTGAAACCGGACCTGCTCGTCAGCGGTCAACGGTCGGATGAAGGGAGTCGATGTAACGGACACGGCCGGAATTCCTTCCAAGGGGACGACACCGTTCCTCCGGAACAGCGGTTCCACCGGGAACTCGTCCCTCAATATCGATTGCGACACACCCGTAGCTTGACCATATGTCGCAACTTCGGTTCCGGCAGTGTCATTATTCGTGGCGGAGATGATCTCGTCCAATATGATGCCCCTAAACCAAGCTCTCTGTTCTTGTTCTGCTTGAAACCAGTCTTCCTGCGCCAATCCCTCTTGGCGATCACGGTTCAGAAATCTGAAGTAAGCGTCTTCTTTGATGTACTCCAATGGAACCGGCAGGTCCGCATCGGCCACTTGATCCCAGGAACTCAACTCGCGAGAGTAGAGCAAGCTCGCCATGTGAGCGGACAACACAGGGGTCGCCTGTAATGTTGTCGCCATGATGTTCTCCCCACTGGGAATTTCTGGACACTTTGAGTTCGCAATCTACCAGCTCGTGTTTTGAGCGGCAAGGTGACTGGAGAACCCATGTCTATGCGAAGAAGAGGATTGGCCAAGGACGAGCCTACCAAAGCCCAGACTACCACAGCCCCAACCAGCCCGTTTTCTGCTTTGGCTGCGCCGCAATCCGGTGCCGGGGTGGCCCCTTCACAGGACCGTGCCCCGATGTGATCACCTGTCCTTCGGGCAGCAGTACGCAACTCAAGTCGCCCGCGACTCCGCCGGTGGTGTCGATCAGGATCTTGCGGTGAGTAAACTGGACCTCGGGGACTGGGACGTGTCCGGAAATGATTGTCAACGGGCAGTCTTCCGGCGTCTCGGCAAAGGGCAATGTCTTTGAACACAACCACGGCGGGCGGTTCAGGGTGAAGTCTCGCTGCCGCAAGATCGACCGCTGCACACTGAATGGTGAGTT
>JANOKO010000832.1:0-1032 GCA_031419335.1 Planctomycetota bacterium | reverse complement strand
AGGTGTGGACAATGAGACACGGCAGAAGTCTTACGACTTCTGCTACATTCAACTCCGCACAGCGCCCGGCATGCGGGGCGAGGCAACGGCGGCGAAGTACAAGTACCTCTCCAGTAGTTCGCCGATGAGTAGCAAACTGAGCGAAGTGGTGACGAGCAACGGCGATGAGGTTCCCTCCCCGGACCACGCCAGCCATGGCAGGACCGCCCCGCCGACGATGCCGAACAGGTTCCGGCCCAAGGCGATCCGGGCCAGCGGACCGACATGCAGCCGGGCCGAACGACCGAGTGTGGTGACGTGCGGTGAGAGCAGGTAGCGGTACAGCACCGCCTCGCTCAGGAGTTTGAAGACGGCCACTCCGACGACGACCTTGGCGAGGACCACCGACAGCGGGAACGCGCGGCCTTCGTCGCCTCCGCTCCAGGCCACCGCCACCCAGAACGTGGCTGTCCCCAGCAGCAGCGTGGTCAAACTGAAGCGGTTGAACGTGCGATCAAACCGCCAAAACTCGCGCCGCGTGACGGCATAGATCATCACCGAGCAGAACACGCCGACGAGTCCGCTGGCCACGACCGACCAACCGACCAGCGATGTCTGCGCGACCAGCCACGCGGGGAGCCTACCTCGGAAGATCACCATCCCGGCATACAGGATCGCCGCACCCGCAAACGCCCCGAACACCACGATCTCGCGGCTCAGCCACGAATGCCGCAGCCCGATCACCGCTCGGAAGGCGTACAGCGGTCGACCCAGATGGAACGTACTGGCCACCAAGGCCAGCAAGCCAAACACGAGAGCGATCCCCGTGTGGATCGGCAGCAGCGAGGCGAGTTGTTCGTCCCCGAAATAGAGTGATGCGATCTGCCCAGCTGTGAATGCTCCCACCGACAATTGGGTCAGCACGAGCATCAGAATCAGCGGCCAGTGCGGGTGCTGCGGCGCGGTCTGATGGTAGTCTGCGGGGAGCGTGTTGCGGGGGAACGCGCTGCTCGATTTGTAGTGCGTGGTGGGATGGGTGAGGTGCGGATCGGG
>JANOKO010000831.1:0-4974 GCA_031419335.1 Planctomycetota bacterium | reverse complement strand
CCGCCGATCAGGACGCTTACACCCTGGCAGAACACATGAGCCTGCTCACCAAGGGGATCTTCTCGGAACTGTTCCCGGAGAAGGCCGAGGGCGAGTTCACCAACCGCAAGCCGTTCGTCAACAGCTACCGCCGCAACCTGCAACGCACGACCGTGCGGGAGCTGTCGCTGCTCGTGACCCAGCCGTCCGGAGCCCCCGAGGACGCACGCACGCTGGCCCGCATGCACCTCACCACGCTCGATGCCCAGTCGACAACGCTGTTGCAATCGCCGGGCCTCAAGCTCGACGACTATAGCCGCGCCCACTTGATGTCGATCCAGGCCAAGATCAAGCAAATCCTGGAGGCCCATGTCCAGGTGGCTCCCGGGAATTGAGTCCGTCCATTCGCGGATGAGAATTGCCAGTCAAGCCCAGGGGTTGCCCCTGGGCTTGAGCGTTTCGCAGTATGCACATGGCAATGACCTGCGATTCCGCTAATCTGTACGGGCACGAAGGAGCAGTCATGGCAGATGTGGTCGGGCAGGATGTGTGGGTGGGTTTTGATCTGGGAGGCACCAAAATGCTGGCCCAGGCATACAACGCTGGTTTTCAAGTCATCGGGAAAGACCGTCGTAAAACCAAAGCGGCCGACAAGGCGGAATCGGGACTGGATCGAGTCATCACGACCATTCGGGCCTGCCTGGAAAACGGAAACGTCGATGTCTCGCGGCTGGCGGGGATTGGGATCGGCTGCCCTGGACCGGTCGATATGGATCGCGGGATCGTCCTCAATCCGCCGAACCTGGGATGGGATGATGTCAACGTCCGCAAGCGCCTGGTAGCCGAATTCCACTGCCCCGTGGCGGTCATCAACGATGTCGATGCGGGTGTCTACGGAGAGTACCGCTTCGGTGCAGCCCAGGGGGCACGTTGCGTCGTCGGTGTATTCCCTGGAACCGGGATCGGCGGGGGCTGCATTTACAATGGAGAGATCCTGCGAGGGCGCGGGAGTTCTTGCCTGGAAATTGGCCACATTCCAATCCTCCCCAATGGTCCGCTATGTGGATGCGGGCAACGGGGTTGCCTGGAAGCTGTCGCGAGTCGGACGGCTATCGCCGCCCAAGCGGCACGGGCTGTTCTGCGAGGTGACGCCCCGGCACTGGCCCGCAAGGTCGGAGCGGATATCTCGCAAATTCGGAGCGGAGACTTAGCGGAATCCATTCGTGAGGGCGACCACGCCGTCGAAGAGATCGCGTACGATGCGGCTCGCGCGATTGGGACCGGTATTGCCGCGATCGTGAACTTGCTCTGTCCCGACATCGTGGTCATGGGGGGCGGTCTGGTCGAAGCCATGCCCGACATCTTTGTGGACTACTCGATGAAGGTCGCTCGCAAGAGTGTGATGCCCGCCTACCGACGAGCCTTCACAATGGTGGCCGCCAAGCTCCAAGACGATGCGGGTGCCATCGGTGCTGCCGCCTGGGCACGGTACACCGAGACCGGGGAATAGTCGCTTTCATTTCTGGGCGGCGTCAGACTTCCGATGCTTTTTTTTGGCAGCGCTGTTCCGCCGAGTCAGCTGGAAGCGTATCCTCGGAGGACGCGGGTGTCTCTCTAATCCCGCTGACGAGTCCGAGGCGAAATGCGTGAGTTTTTGATTCTGTGTGGTGTGGTGGTTGCTACGGCGTCCAGCGTGGGGGCCGAGGATCGGGTCGCGCCCACCTTTCGTCGGGATGTCATGGCCGTCCTGTCCCATTCCGGATGTAATATGGGGACATGTCATGGGAATGCGAAGGGAAAAGGGGGGCTGAAGTTCTCCTTGCGTGGGGATGATCCACAGGCGGACTACGCGGCATTAACTCGCGACCTGGCTGGCCGGCGAGTCAACTCAGCCGCTCCGGATGAGAGTCTCATGCTCCTCAAGCCCACCATGAAACTGGCTCACCAAGGGGGCCAGCGATTCGCCCCTGATTCCCTGGAGTACTCGATCCTCCGGGATTGGATCAAGCGTGGGACTCCAGATGACCCACCCGGCAGCGTGACGGTCACAGGGCTGACCGTCACGCCGCGCGAGGTACTCCTCAGCGGCGACCACCATACGTTCTCGCTCAAGGCGACAGCCCAGCTTTCCAACGGCACCCAGCGCGACATCACGCAGCTGGCCTCTTTCGACCTCTCCCTGCCGATTGCCCGTGTGTCGACTGCGGGCGTGGTCGACTGCGAACAGTTCGGCGAGACGACCATCACCGTGAGGTATTTGCAGTTGAGAGTTCCGGTACGAGTGGCCCGCATTCCAGATCGGCCAGGGTTTGTGTTTCAGGCTCCTGCAGTACGAGAACCGCTGGATAAGTTCATCTTCAACAAGCTGGAGCGGTTGCGGATTCAACCGGCTTCGCTGTGTGATGATACGACGTTTTTGCGGCGGGCTTCTCTTGATCTGACCGGCAAACTCCCGACAGCTGCAGAAGCACGAGGCTTCGGGGCATTGACCACTGAGAATAAGCGAGCAAGACTGGTCGATGCGCTGCTGGAGCGGCCGGAGTTCTCCGAGTATTGGGCGCTCAAGTGGTCGGATGTCCTGCGGAATGAAGAGAAGACACTCGACCGCAAAGGGGTCGAGAACTTCGCCCATTGGCTCCGGACGCAGATCGCCAATGACGTTCCGTGGAATCAGATGGCCGCTGCCATTGTCAGTGCTCAGGGGAGTACCTACAGCCACCCCCCGACGAACTATTACCGTGCTTTACGCGATCCGATCACGCGAGCGGAGGCGACCGCCCAGGTGTTCCTCGGCGTGCGGTTGCAATGTGCGAAGTGCCACAATCACCCATTCGATCGTTGGACGCAGAACGACTTCTATTCTTGGTCCAATGTGTTCGCACGGGTTGACTACAAGATCGTCGAGAACGACCGCCGAGACGACAATGACAAGCATGAGTTCATCGGCGAGCAGATCGTGTTTAGTACTCGCATGGGCGAGGTTGATGACCCGCGTACGAACTCCCCGCGCGAGTCACAATTCTTGCTGGCCGAGAAGCCCATCCCCGCCCAGGCCGACCGGATCGCAGCGCTGGGTGAATGGCTGGCCGACCCGGATAATCCGTTTTTTGCGAAGGCCCAAGTCAACCGTGTGTGGTTCCATCTCATGGGTCGAGGAATTGTCGATCCACTGGACGACTTCCGTGAATCCAACCCGCCGTCGCACCCTGAACTGCTGGATGCACTCGCTCACGACTTCGCGGCCCAGGGGTTCCACCTCAAACCGTTGATCCGCTCCGTCATGAACTCGGCGACGTACCAGTTGGCGGCGGAAACGAACGAGACCAACATCAACGACGAGGCGAACTTCTCGCACACCATTCCCCGCCGACTGGGTGCAGAACAGCTACTCGATGCGTTCAGCCAAGCTCTGGAGACCACGCCGCGTTTGACGGGATTCCCGGCGGGTACTCATGCCTTGCAACTGCCTGGAGTCCGAGCCGTTCGCCCTCGAGATGAGGCGGGCTCAGCTTCCGACAAGTTTCTAACGCTCTTTGGCAAACCGCAGAGGCTGCAATCGTGTGAGTGCGAACGCTCCGATGCCCCCACACTCGTCCAGGCATTCCAACTGATCTCGGGTGAGTCGATGCAGCGGCTGCTGACTGCGGAGGGCAACCGAATTGCCAGGATTCTCGAGCAGCCATCCGGCCCGAGCGAAATCGTCCATGAAGCCTACTGGACGACACTGAGCCGCCCTCCCAACCCGCAAGAAGAAGCCGCAGCCATCGCTCTGCTGGGTTCCGCGGAGACTGCCACTCGTCGTGCGGGCCTGGAAGACTTGTACTGGAGTTTGCTCACCAGCCACGAGTTCGTACTCCGGCGGTAGCGGGCGAGGTGTGGCAGTCCCCACAATTAAGGCTGACCGTAGCGCTCTTCATACAGCCTGTAAAGGGGTTCCGGGAGGTCTTGTGGGTCGCTGACCACCCATTCGAATCCATCGGGGCTTTCGAGACTGCGCGGCACGGGATGGTCCTGGTCGATGAGGGTCGGCTGGTCCTGGTCGTGTTCGCGCCAGAAGGCTTCGATCCGCAGGGACTTCTCGCGTGCCATTGCCAAATCGGCTTCCGGAGGCGGATACGGTTCCGCGGAATCGATCCGCTGCAGCACCAGCAGTTCGGCCCCGGTGGGCAGCGGGAACTTGGGAATCTCCGTGGGGGTCGGCAACGCCTTGCCCTCTTTGGAAAGGTTGACCCAGTACAGCAGCAGTCGATTTCCATCGAACCGATAAATACCCCGGTCATTGTTCTTGTCGGAGAAGCAGCGGGCTGCGTTGGCGATGGCCCAATCCGTATCGTCAGCGATGTCCTTCCAAGGACTATACCCTGCTGAAATGAAAGTCCCAGACCCCAGCGGATCAAACGCAATGTGCGCCTGAACCTGAATGTTGACTCTCCCATCCCAGACACGGTGATTCGTTCGAATCATCAAAAAATCATTGATGCCCACGAGCTGGCGGTCATATTCACGGCGCCTGCGATCACGGTCCTTAGAGATCTTGCACCACCGTCCCTCCCAATGTTGGATGATTTCCCACTGCCCCTCCAACCGCTGCATCGTCGCGGGAGGAGCGAGATTATAGTCGGTGAATTTGGGCCTATTGTCCTGGACGGGATGCTCTCGTGCGAACTTTTCCGCGTACGCCCGACTCTGCTCAGGGCTGGGTTTGTAGTTATCGAGTTGACTCATGCGTTCACAGCTACGACGGAAGACAATCACAAAATTGACCGTCGCACCCACCGCGATCAACAGTAACAAGATCCGTAGAATTTCCCTCATCAATCACTCCTCAGTACTGAAAAGGGGAGCTGTTATAGATGTCTTGCAACCACTCATCGAGTTCAAGGACATCCACGTAGAATGTGTCGACAATGACGAAGTAGTCAAACCCCTCCGCAGGTTCTGTCCCCGCCTGATTCATGGGAACCACGAGATCACTTTCGTATCGATATTCCTTGC
>JANOKO010000830.1:0-1512 GCA_031419335.1 Planctomycetota bacterium | reverse complement strand
GCTGCATTGTTTGAAGATTCGCCGGATGCCTGCATCATCGACGCCGATGGCCCGTAGCGGTTGATAGAGCGGATCATCCGCAATGACCTGCATTTGGGCCTGGGTGCGTTCGGCCAAAGGGCGACGGAAGTACTTGCCCTCGAAGAATTGAACGACGTACAGCCCCTTTGCTCGCTTGAGAAAGAGTTGCTTCGGGTCTGTCTGTCCCCTGCCGAGTTCGATGATCCCATGCTGGAGCAACTCGCGGATGCAGGCGGTCAGGTCGAACTTTCGTTTTTTGAGCGGCCGGTCAGCCGAGAATCCGAGTCCGTGAATCGTGAGATCATCGACATTCATGAAGACCCGCTTTGATCGCCAGAACCGATCCTTGAGTTTGAGGAATAATCGTCGAGCTGCCGGAGTGAGTTCGCGGTACAGGTCGAGATCGAACAGGAGCGTCCCGCCCGTGGCCTGGCACATCCGGAAGAACATCGCCGACCACTCGACCCGCCACGCCCGCTCCGCGTCCACGACTCCCCCACTCCCTTTGGTCGGCAGGAACGCCGCGAGGAAGTGGAACGTGACCCGCTCGTGCTGCTTGGTGACGGGGTTGTAGAACGCGGTGTTCTGGTAGGCGGTGACGGCGAGTCGTTCGAGTGATGCCCGCAGTTGGTCGTACTGGAACCCTCCGACAGACAGACCGAGTTGCTTGATGAGCCAGTACGGGGTGGCCAGAATCGTCGGCTCGGCGGGCTTGCGTTCGAGGCTCAGTGCCAGGAGTCCCCACAGGACGTACTCGTCAATCGATTGTAACCCGAGCGGGGCGAACACGCTCACCTGGGCATCCCGCTTCGCGGAACCCTGTTGGAACGTGTACGTGGTATCGAACGTGGACGACGCGACCTTGCCGCCTTGGAGCGGCCACAGGGCCGTCTCCAGCAGTGAGAGTTGCGCGATTCCCGCCCGTTCGATGCCGGGCAACCGGTAGCGTTTCGGTGACGGGGCCGTGCCGGTGGTGTGTTCGACGGTCGTCGTCAGGGGAATCAGTGGAAGAGTCGGGCGAGGAAGCCGCGTTTGGGCTTCGTCGGTTTCGCAGGGATGGTACTCCCCTTCTGCGGCGGCGTGGAAGTGGTGCGTTTCGGCTTCACCTCCTCCGGTGCCGCGCTCTGTCGGCCGTCGGTCAACGCGAGCCGTTGCTGGAGTGACCCGATGAGGATGTTCCCTTCGCGGAGGCGCTCGCTCAGGCCGCTCACGAGTTCGATCTGCTTGGCGATGAGTTCCCCCTGTTGGGAAATCTGCTCGTTCTTGATCTCCAGTTCGCGGCGGAGCATCGACACGAATTCGCTGTGCAGATTCGCCGCCGACTTCGCCGATGTCGTGTCATGTGCGGGTTCGTGTCGGGTGTCGCTGGGGATCTCCCGACGCAACAGCTCCTCGCTCACCCGCCAGGCGAAGTTGTCGCCCTTGATCCGCAAAGCCTGAACGTCCTCAACCGTGGGCTGGACCTGCGCCCGGTCTGGGTGGGTGTCGTCG
>JANOKO010000829.1:0-4639 GCA_031419335.1 Planctomycetota bacterium | reverse complement strand
GCGAATCTGGGCAGGCCCCGGCGTCTCCTCAATGGAAACCAGTTCGTCACCTGTCGACAGCAGCGCGACAGTCGGGCGCGGGTGGACCGAGACCCAACTGCGGCCCAATTCGGCGAGCAGGGCGATTTCCTGCGCCCGAATGCGTCGTCCAGCTGTGAGGACCAGTTCACCATCCTGCATGGAGGTGCCTTGACACCCGACATTGGTGCCGGGGAGCAGTGTTGCCTCAGAGAGAATTGTGACCCGCTCGGTGACCGGATCAAGGGCGGTTCGCTCGATCGGCACGACGGCGTCGGCCCCGTCCGGCATCGGGGCTCCCGTCATGATGCGGGCAGCGGTCCCCGGTCCGACTTCGTGCTGCGGCATCCTGCCTGCGGTGATTTCCTCGACGACGAAGAACGAGCGGGTGCCCGTCCCATCATCGCTGGCACTCAGGGCGTACCCGTCGACGAGAGATTTGTCGAACGGGGGGGAGTCCTGGTCGCTGACGACATCCTCGGCCAGCGTCTGACCGAGTGACTCCAGCAATGTCGTCAACTGCGCGGGCCGGGGTTGAACGCTGTTGAGAATGAGGGCAAGTGCCTCGGCCACAGTGCGCATGAAGGGACATCCTGAATCTAGACTCTTTGACGGGATCATCTTCGCGAATCGTGTGGCGAAAAAACACCGTGTCCGCGTGAAGCGTGCTACAGACGGGTTCCAGACTCGAAAAGTCAGGGATCTCGCTTTTTTTACGCATGACCGGCGATTTCGAGGAAAGAGTAATACCAATCGAGGTCTCTCCACATACCAAACACAGGGTTCTCACATGCGTCGTGCCTCTCAACAATGCATTTCTCCCATCAGCGCACTGGAATCTCGCCAACTGCTGGCAGGGAGTGTGCAAGCCACTGTCACCGGCGGATCGCTAAAGATCACCGGTGACCTCTTCGCCAATGAGATCTCGATCGACCAGACAGTCAGCGGACTCCGAGTCCGGGCGAGCGGGGGCACTCGCCTGAATGGGACGACAAATGGCGAACTGTTTTTTATCAACCCCACCCTGACCACGATCGATCTCAAGGCTGGTAATGACCAGCTGACACTGGCCAGCTTCCTGGGGGGCGGTGTCTCGGTCCAAATGGGCCACGGAAATGACCAATTGGTTTTGTCCGGAATCACGACCGATGGGGATCTGGTGGTGGACTTGGGGTATGGAAATGACGGATTGTTGGCCAAATCCGGTGGACCTCTCAGCTCAGATCCGAATGTCGTCGGCGGCAACGTCCGCCTGCTTGGTAATGTGGGAGACGACCGGATGGTTGTTCAAAGCCTGAATGCGCTGAGGAATCTGACCCTCGATTCCGGAGTCGGGAATGATACCGTCCTCCTGGGAAGTGGAAGTACCGACGGCACCTCATCGATCCTGCTGGGGACGGGCAATGACATCCTGTCCATCGGGGCTCGCACCTCACGGGGTCTGTTCTCGATGAATGCAGGATCTGGAGACGATCTGGTCGGCTCACAGAGCGCGCGATTCCTCGAAGCCGCCACGTTTGACATGGGCATTGGCAAGGATGCTCTGCTGAGCCAGTTGAATACGTTCCAGGCCAACGTCACTCGCGCCGGTGGATTTGGAATCGACACGCTGTTTGCGTCCGGAGACACCCTCTTTGCCGGGAACACCATCTCGGGGTTCGAGACTCAGCCGACGACCGTAGCCCCGGTCCAGACACTGTTGAATCGAATGCAGGCGACGTTTGCGTAGCTCAAACCGATCCTCACAAGGAATTCGATCAGGGGCGGACCGTCAGCGGTTCGCCCCTGATTCATGGGGTACACAGCACCCGCTCCATTGAATCGGTCAACATCGATTCATGGATACACATACGAAGGGATGAATTGGTACTGAAAGTCGTATGACTTCCAAACTTCTCTCCCACGCATCTTTGGGCACCCTCCTCTGGGGCAGTATCTCGAATCAAAGCCAGCGATGCTCTACGCTACCACTTCTTGACAAACCACTTCCATCAAGTCACCTCAGCTGCGATGCCAGACACGACCTACTCTCCCGGTCCGAATCCCCACACGGTCCGTACGTCCGATGGGCGAATACTGACACTGTCCGACAATTGGACTCTGCTCCCACCGGGTGACGCCGCTCTGACGCGACGAGTGAAGGCGGCGGGAGAGCACTATGTCGTGGCCGAGAAGCGAGGACGTAAGGTCTTCTCGCTGGGAGTCTGGGCCGAAACAGCGACCATTGAACGGATTCGTGCCGACCTCGAAGTGGAAAGGTCGACCGAGAGCTTCGCCAAGCGGCAAGCCGCATCGGCCCGGCGGCGCGCCAAGGTTCAGACCGAGTATGTGGAAGACTTCCACGGAGCGGTGGTGCAGTTTCTCGAGTTCCATCCCGAGTTTGCGGAGCTGGCGGATCGGCTCTCTCGCGCTGTCACGAACCATGCCACGCCGGTTGGCAGCGGTACCGTGGCTCGGACCAAGCGCATTCCCGTGGAGCAGCGGGCGGAAGCTGCGGTGATTGCCTGGATGCGGCATCAGACGACTGGATATGACAGTCTGCACATTCCCAGAGCCAAGGGGCAACGGCGGGAGGTTCGGCGCATGCTGGCGAAGAGGTCCCACGAGTTACTCGATAGGTATCGTCGGGGTGCGGAACCCACAGAAGCCTGCCCCTTAAGAGCAGCCTTAGCAGCCCGTTGAAAATAGCTGCGGCACGAGCTTCCAGCCCGTGATGCCTCGGATTTGGCGGAGTGGTCCAGACACTGCGTTGAGTGTCTGGGTTGTGGAGCAACAAAAAGTTACGGAGGACCGACTCACCCGGCACAATCTCTTGTTCCTTTGTCACCCAGACATCCAGAGCGATGTCTGGGTCACCCCGCTGGAGAAGGTGTACTCAGAGTGAATCGCTACACTGCCGTGATACTGGCGGTGAGCGAAGTCACACATCAATGATGAATTGACAAGGAGCATCGGCATGTCGAGGAATTCCGAGGGCCCGGTGATTCTGGCGGCCTTTGCCAATGATCGCACCAATCAGACCCACTTCTTACGGAACCTGTCCGAGGAGGCTAAACGCATCCAGGCGGTTTTTGAGCCTGCTCGCGACCTGTGCCCGTTGGTGCTGCTGCCCAGTGCGACGCTCGACGAGATTCTCAATGCCTTTCAGAAGTATCGCAATCGGGTGGTTGTCTTTCACTATGCCGGCCATGCCAATGGGTTCGAACTCTTGCTGGAGTCGGCCAGCGGTGGAGTCCATCGCGTCGGGGCGCAGGGACTCGCGTCATTCCTCGGTCAGCAACAAGGACTCCAACTGGTCTTCCTCAACGGTTGCTCGACCGAACGGCAGGCTGAAGATTTGCTGAACGCCGGAGTCGGTTGTGTGATCGCGACCACGCAGTCGATCGATGATGGAGTCGCGACCGAATTCTCGACCCGGTTCTACAACGGGATCGTGAACACCGCTCCGCTCCAAGCGGCCTACACCCAGGCCGTCGGATCGGCGCAAGCTGCCAGCGGGGGGGAGAGCCAGCGGCTCATTCGGCATAAGCCCACGGAAGAGCCGGTTGAGCACGTCGAGGGGCACTGGCCATGGCTGTTGAAGTTTCGGCCCGGTGCGGAACGGGTGGCGCAGTGGAATCTTCCCGACGCAGCCGGAGACCCGCTGTTCGGCTTGCCCGCGTTGGCGAAACACGACCTGCCGGAGTCTCCCTATCGCCATCTGTATCGCTTTGAAGCCGAGCATGCCGAGGTCTTCTTCGGTCGTGGCAGCGAGATTCGCGATCTCTATCAGCGTGTGACCGCCCCCGACTCTCCGCCAGTGGTCCTGTTCTACGGGCCATCGGGAGTCGGAAAGTCATCGCTGCTGGACGCCGGGTTGGTCCCCCGGCTGTCGAGCAAGTACGACATCCGCTACGTGCGCCGCGACCCGACTGTGGGGCTGGGCGAGACCCTGCGAGGAGTCTTCCCCAAGCCGCTGCGTGGACTCTCGCGGCGTGATGCCTGGGTGGCTGCGGAGAAGCAGTCGGGGCGTCCGCTGGTGATTGTTCTCGACCAGGTGGAAGAGGTCTACACGAAGCCGATCGCAGAACTCCCCGAGGAACTCCCCGAGTTCGCCCAGCTGTTGAAACGTATTTTCTCGGCGGCTGATCGCCGTCCACAGGGGCGACTGATTCTCGGCTTCCGCAAGGAGTGGTTCGCGGAGATTGATGAGCTTCTGGCCGATGCCCAGGTGCCGCGATCCCGAGTGTTCCTCGAACGTTTGAGCCGATACGGAGCGGTCGAGGCGATCACCGGACCCGTCGACGACCCGCGTCTCCAGCAACAGTACGGGCTGACGATTGAGAAAGGGCTCCCCGCATTGATCGCCGACGATCTGCTCGCCGATCCGAACACGCCGGTCGCTCCGACGCTCCAGATTCTGCTCACTCGCATGTGGTCCGAGGCGCGTCGCGCGAACCCCGACAAGCCGCGATTTGATACCGAGCTGTACCAATCGCTGCACCGTGACGGAATCTTGCTGGATGATTTCCTCAATCAGCAGATGCACCACATCCAGGAGCGACTCCCCCAGGCGGTCCACAGCGGGTTCCTGCTGGATCTGCTGATGTTCCACACAACCGAGATCGGAACTTCGGCGGAG
>JANOKO010000828.1:0-2231 GCA_031419335.1 Planctomycetota bacterium | reverse complement strand
CGTCGTTGAGACCGAGCCGAACAACGCCTCCCCCCAAGCCCAAGTCGTTACAGTTCCCAGCGAGGTCGTCGGCCAGTTCGCCGAGGTGCGGGACATCGACACCTTCACCTTCGAAGCCAAGGCCAAAGATGTCCTCTACATCGAAGCCTATGGCCAACGGCTCGGCCAGACCATCGACCCCTACTTCACAATCGACCGCGTCGAGGTCGATCCCCAGGGAGTCGAGAAACTCCAACGCATCGCAGCTCCCGACGACGAGCCGACCAACCCGTTGCCGAACCAATATGATGTACGCAGCGATGACCCGGTGCAGCGGCTCGATGTCGCCGCAGATGGCAAATACCGCATCACGCTGCGCGATCGCTTCGGTGAGTCACGCGGGTCAGCTGCGAACGTTTACCGCCTGAGCATTCGAGCCGATCAACCAGATTTCCGACTGGTCGCGCTCCCCGCCTCGCCGACGGCGGGGGCTGCGTGGTCGATGGCGATGCGGAAGGGCGATACCTTTGCGATGCATGTGATCGCTTTTCGCCGAGATGGGTTCACCGGGCCGATTGATGTGGCCGCTCTCGACCTGCCTGCCGGTGTTGAATGCAGCGGGACGACAATCTCAGATGGCATGCCCAATGGGCTACTGACCTTCCGTACGAAAGCGGATGCCACCGAGGGTTGGCACAAGTTCCGCATCGAGGGGAAGGCCAAGGTCGAAGACCCGCGTCTGGCCCGCGCGGTCGTCGCTGCCACTGCGGCGATCCCCGAGGCGGAGAAGCCACTGCCGAACCTGCAAAAGGTCATCGACGAAGCCGCCAAGAAGACTCCGCCCGCACAAGAAGCTCTCAACAAAGCGGAAGAGGCCCTCAAGGCGAAACCCGACGATGCCGGGTTAATTCAGCAACGAGACAAGGCCAAGACCACGCTCGATGCCGCCTTGGCTGCCGAGCAGAAAGCCAAGGACGATCTCGCAGCTGCTCAAACCAAGATCACCGAACTCAAGGCCGCTGCCGAGCAAGCGACGCAGGCCACAACAGCCAGCATTCGTGAGGTCGTGCATGCCGTCCGCGCGGGTGAGATTGCCTGGACCACGGCGAACAATGTTCCCTCAGTCGGACGAGTGCAGAGGGAGTTTTCGATCTCGATCCTCGCCGAGACCGCTCCCTTTCAGATCGTCGCCGAGCCGATCAAGATTGAGGTTCATCAAGGCCGTCAGATCCTCGTTCCGGTCAAGTTGGAGAAACGGGATGGCTTCAATGACAAGGTCACTCTCAACACGGCCGGGATGAAACCCAACGCCAACATCGATGCCCCGAATGTGGCTGTGGAAAAAGACCAGACCGAGACCACTTGGCGTCTCTATGTGAAGGACAACGCCCTGCCAGGGACGCATTCGATGTGGCTGACCTCGACGGCACCGGTCCCCTATCGTCGCAACCCGGCCAAGGCGGACCGTCTCAAGGCCGAGTTCGATGCGGTCGCAGTCACAGCCAAAGCTGCGGCTGACTTGGTGCCGCCTGCGACGACGGCCAAGAATGAAGCGGTGACGAAGGCGACGCAAATGGCTGAAGCCCTCAAGAAGTCGACCGCCGATCAAGTCGTCTCCAAGAAGGCTGCCGATGATGGCAAGGCCGCTTCCGACAAAGCCGCCGCCGCTCAAGCCGAAGCCGAGAAACAGGCCACCGCCGCCGCCGAAGTCGTGAAGACCTCTCAGACCGCGTTCGATGCCGCGAAGGCTGCCTCGGATGCGGATGCCGCGAACGAGGAACTCAAGAAGGCTCTGGCTGCTGCGGAAGAGGCTCTCAATAAAGCGAAGACTGCTGCCGAAGCTGCGGAGAAGGTGAAGACCGACGCGACGAAGGTGGCCACCGACGCCGTGACGGTACTGGCCACCGCTACCGAGAATCTGAAGCAGGCAGATGAACTGGTCGTGAAGTCGACTGCCGATGACAAGGCCGCTCAGGAAGCCAAGGTAGCAGCCGAAGCCGACGAGAAGGCCAAGCAGGACGCCGCCAAGGCCCTTGAAGACAAACGGAAGGCCGCCGAGAAAGTGTCGACCGATCAGGCGAACGCCTCGAAGGCCAACAACATCAACTTCACGCCGCCCGCCGTGCCGGTGATCCTCATCGTGAAGGCTGCTCCACTCAAGCTGGCTCCGAACGTGCCCAACAGTGGGAACATCAAGAAGGGGGACAAGCTCGAAGTGAAGGTCGGCATCACGCGCCAGAACGGGTTCACCG
>JANOKO010000827.1:0-3316 GCA_031419335.1 Planctomycetota bacterium | reverse complement strand
CCTTCAATCCACACGGTTTCCACGGCAACCCGCCGATTCCATGAGAGACGAACAGAACGATCTTCGATCCGTTGTTCATGGTCCGTTGCCGAGCGAAGGCATGTCTGTCAGCCATGAATCGTGGGGCCGTTGTCGCGGCGAGAATTGGGGGTCGGGCAGAGTCAGGACTGGATTGTAGCAAGCTGGCCCATGTGATCGGAGCCAACGGAAGCGGATTTCCAACCAGTCAGGCGTCCTGTGCTGCATTGGCGTTAGCGAATGGGTTCGTACTGAGAACCTCATGGATCAACATCATTCGCCGTGTTGCTCAGTGGCCCGTGTGTTGCTGGAAGTTGTGTTTCGGACCTACAATTCACACCGACGTGTTGGTCCGTTTCCGGGAGATTGTGCTGTGTTCAAGTGTGTTGCGCTCGTGGGGGCCACGGGGGCTGTGGGCCGCATTATGCGGCAATTGCTGGAGAATCGAAATCTGCCGGTGGAGCGGTATCGCTTTTTGGCCTCAGCCCGAAGTGCGGGGAGCACAATCACGTTCCAGGGCCAACCGATTGTCGTCGAGGAGCTGACGAAATCGGCATTCGCCGGATGTGATCTGGTCATTGCCACGACTCCCGATGATGTCGCGAGGGACTATCTACCCGCTGCCGTCGCAGCCGGGGCGACCGTCATCGACGAATCGGGCTACTGGCGGATGCACGACCATGTCCCACTTGTGATCCCAGAAGTCAATCCCCAAGAAGCCCTCAAGGTCCAAGCCGGGATTATCGCGAGTCCGAACTGCTCCACCACCCAGATGGTCATGGCTCTCAAGCCGTTGCATGATTTCGGCAAGGTCAAGCGGGTCATCGTCTCGACCTATCAAGCGACTAGCGGCGTTGGCGTCCTCGGGCAACAGGAGTTGATCGAGGGAACCAAGGCCACCCTCAATGGAGAGAAGTACAACTACACCGCCTTCAAGCATCCCATTGCATTTAACTGCATCCCGCAGATCGGGGGCCACAAAGCCGACGGCTACACCAGCGAAGAACTGAAGATGGTCTACGAGACTCGCAAGATTCTCGGCGACGAGTCGATCTTGGTCTGTCCGACAGCTGTCCGCGTGCCAGTGTCGAACTGCCACAGCGAGTCGATCGTGGTGGAGACCGAACGGCCCATCTCACCGGAGAAGGCCCGCGAGCTATTCGAGGCGTTTCCGGGGATCCAAGTGGTTGATGACCTCGACAATAGCCAGTACCCGGTGCCATCGACCTGCGACGGATCGGACGCTGTCTTCGTGGGTCGGATTCGCAGGGATCTATCGCACGCCCACGGGCTCGCCTTCTGGTGTGTCAGCGACAATTTGCGTAAGGGAGCGGCCACGAACGCTGTGCAGATTGCGGAGTTAATCGCCCGGCACCGGTTTGGCGAGCCGGGGTGATTTTCGCATCGGGTTCAGCCGGAATCAGCGGCCAATGCTACCCGTCCCGCCCTCGAGCAGCGCCAACCGCTTCTCCAGCACATCGGTCGCCGGGTTCATCAGCCGCGAGTCGATGTTCCCAAACTCGCACCGCCCGAACAGTTTGGCGGCGTGGTCGGTGCTGTTGAAGACGTACGGAGTCGTCTGATACAGGGGCACCGCCCGCGAGTTGGTCGCCGGGTCGAGCACCTGGCCCCTGTGGAGACAGAGGGTTCCGAGGTGAAGTGGCGATTGGTCGGCCATGAGTGGCTGCTCCCAGGTGGGCAGGCCAGAAGCATGGGGAGCCGCCAAGGTCATCGGGCCGGAACTCAGTCGCAAAGGATGCCACTCCCCGCCACTGGGCTCGCCCCAGTGGTCCCCGCGCTTGTGCGCTACTGGTAAAGTGCAGCTATCAGTACAGTACTGAATCAGAGATTACTCCCTTGTAGCGCACAAGCGCGGGAACCACCCCGACGAGCGGGGTGGCGGGGGGGACGATTGATGACAGCACGCACGCCGATCTATCTGCCTCAGACCACATCGGCAGCGTGGCAACTGGACTGGTCGTTGACGGTCTTCTGGCAAAAGGCTCCATTCGCGAATGATTGGTTGGAGGAATTGCAGACTTCGCTGGAGTCGGATGGGATTCGCTTACTGGAGCATCGATTCTCACGGGAAGATCACAGTCTCTTTTGGCTAAGCACGCTTCCCGGAGTGAAGCCGGTCGAAATGCTTCAGCGAGTCAAAGGCCGACTGCAACATCTGGTCCGCAATCAATGGCCCCAAGCCCTCCGCCGGAACTACGACCTGCACAGCATCGGTTCCACTCGTCGGGATAAGGCCGAGCAATACGTCGCCACGCAATTGCCGCATCACTTCCCCGATGATCCCGAGCAGAGAGCGGCTCTGTTCGATATGCAGTTCGTGAATCCCGAGATCGATCTGTCGCAACCGCGATTCTCATCGCATGGACGTTTTCGATGCAATCTGCACTTGGTACTGGTCCACGTAGACCGCTGGCAACAGATGCAGCCTGCGATGCATGAGCGAGTTCGAGCAATGATCCGCCGGGCCGCTGAATCGAAAGGACATCTGCTGTCGCGACTGGGTTTGCTGCCCGACCACCTACACCTCGTGCTGGGGTTCTCTCCAGATGAATCACCCGAGGAGATTGCCCTGAGCTACATGAACAACATCGCTTCTGTCTACGACATGGAGCCGATCCTCAAACCGAGCTACTACATCGGCACCATCGGCGAATACGACCTCGGAGCCATCCGAAAGCATCACTGAAGCCCCCAACTCCGAACTGCCCCGCCACTGGGCTCGCCCCAGTGGTTCCCGCGCTTGCGCGCTACTGGTCTATTGCCTTCAATCTGAAGTGGACCCCGTTTTTTGGACCACGGGGCGGCATTGCTTAGATGGTCTGCGGGGCGGTCTCAGAGAACGGTTTGGAAGGCTTCCCAGGGGGTCTGATTATTCAGTCCCTGGTGGGGACGTTCGTGGGTGTAGTAGTGGAAATACGCCTTCAATCCTTCATAGCAATCGGCTCCGCTCGCGTACGACTTGAGGTAGATCTCCTCGTACTTCACGCTTCGCCACAACCGCTCGAACATCACGTAGTCGATCGCGCGGCCTTTGCCGACCATGCTGATCTGGATCGACTCTTCGAGCAGCCGACCAGTGAACTCGTGGCTGGTGAACTGCGAGCCTTGGTCGGTGTTAAAGATCTCCGGACGGCCCTGACTCAAGGCCTCATCGAGAGCCTCGATGCAGAACTCCACGTCCATACTGTTCGAGAGTCGCCACGCCAGCACATGTCGGCTGAACCAGTCGATCACAGCTGTCAAATAGAGGTAGCCGCAGGGCATCGGAACGTACGTG
>JANOKO010000826.1:0-3669 GCA_031419335.1 Planctomycetota bacterium | reverse complement strand
CCATCTTGCCCATCTCTTTTGAGACTAGCTCAGAAGCCGCCTGCTGGCCGACTTTCTGGATGTATTCAGCCTGCTCTGGTGTCCACCAGCAGCTTCGTCCCATGTGAGAACAATACGGGCAAAACGAGATCGGCTCTGAGCTACCTTCACCGAACTTGGTTTTGAATCGACCTGAACAGGCAGGACACTCTTGAGAGATGAATCCATCCGAGTCGGTGTTCAGGGATATGGGGATGTCCATTTGGCGATTCCTCCGGTGAACGGGACAAGTTGATTCTAATTACCTTCTTACTGCACGCAAGTCCAGTGAGTCAGGTTTTATGATTTCACGCCTACTTATCACCTCCGGGATGGGTGAACTGTCACGGTCTACGCCACTCTGCGGATGTTGCGAGAGTCTTGACTTGTTGATTTCCCCTGTCGATTCGCTGAGAATCGCGAAGTCAACGTTAATCGGGACATTACGAGACTTCTCGAGGCGAGATGCCCTGGAAAGGCCGTCTGTGGTGAGCGGTCAGAGAAAGCTGACCGTGGGATAGGCTTCCAGCCTGTCATGTTTCATGAATCACGCCACCGCCACGCTGGCACCCAACTCCTGACAGGCTGGAAGCCTATCCCACGGGGTACAGTCCCAGCGCCTCCACCCAGTCGGTCATGACCCTGCGGCAGTCGGCGCGGTCGGTGGGGAGAGCCAGGGGGCGGTCTCGAGTGTCGAGGATCAGTCCGACGAGACCGCCTCGGACTTCGCATTCGACGGGTTGGAGCAGGAGCTTGAGAGTGCGGGGAAGCCTGTTTTACATCGGCATCCGCTCCCACGCTTGGACATCGCCGGGAACAATTCGGAACAGGGGGTGCGGTCGTGGAATGTGAATGGACTGGAGTTCCTCGTAGCGTTTCGGCGCGCGGCGCTTCAATTTCTCTTTAAGGTGCTGCCACTCGTAAAGCAGTTGCCCCGTGGTTTCCTCGATGGTTCCTGCGAACGGAGTGGCTGTGATCTTGGTGGCGTCGAACCGGTAATCGCGCTGCACCGCCTCTTCGTGGACAGGACCGAGAAACGCGGCGATGCTGGCTTGAGGATCGGGCATGGCCTGAAAACGAATGAGTTGTGGGTGGTGTTTGTAGCCCCTCGTCTCTCCTCGCAAAACTTTTTGGGCCAGCAGCGCTTCTCGCCACAGCGAGACGAGACCCGCGGCGTCCAGATAGTTCGGGTGGAGCGTCCAAATCCGCATGAGTCGGTGCCTGGAGATCGTGGGTTTCGGTGGATCGCCAGTCATGGGCCTCACTGCCGCCAAAAACGAGATTTCCGCCGCTCCAACGCAGTGTCTTGTTCGGCGACTTTGGAGAATACACCGCCATTGGATTCGGTGCTACTTGGTCAGCAAATTGCGTGCTGTAATCGTGTGTGCGATGAGGAGAATCCACGCCTTGGGTCCGTCGGCCAATCCACCATTCTCAGTGGCGGTGTGGATGTCGCCCGAAGAGGTTCTTGTCGCGAGTTGGCTTGAAGGAAAACTTCTTGTGCCAAGGCACCCAGGAAGTCCAAAGCGGCAATCGATGCCAAACGGCGTGTGGGATGACTGCGGATTTTCGAGACAAGTAGAATGACAGGCTGGAAGCCTATCCCACGGGGTAGAGGCGCATCGCCTCGACCCAGTCGGTCATCAGGCGGCGGCAGTCGGCGCGGTCGGTGGGGAGGGCGAGCGGGCGGCCGCGGGTGTCGAGGATCAGGCCGACAAGACCGCCTCGGACTTCGCGCTCGACGGGTTGGCCGGGGCCAGCTCCGAGGTCGAAGCCTCTCGCGGGTTTCGCGACGACGCGGGCGGTTTGGCCTAGGGCCAGCGGGTAGCGCCGGAGTTCTCCGCAGACCATCGCCCCCTTCTCGGTGAGTCCGGGTGCGGTGATCTCGTACTCAATGCACGGCTGGCCCGCCTTGCCCGTGCCGCGCGGGGCGATGACGGTGCCCAGGGCGATCAGGCAGTCGCGCTCGAACACCTCCAGCGCCGCCCTCGGATGGACGCTGGCCAGCACGCCCAGGTGCGGCATCATGAAGATGCTGTCCTTGGCGATCTCGGTAAACCCCTCCGGTTCGAAGGCGTCGATCATCATCAGGGCTGTCTGCTCCATGCGGGGGGCATGCGACAAGACCCCGCCGGATGCGACCAGTAAATCGAGCTTCATATTGTCGATGATCGACCCGCCGCCCGCTGACTGCGAGAAGGTGTCAGCGATCGTCCGCTGCTGCTGCACCCCCTTGAGCGTGGTGGCGAACGCCTTGTGCTGAATGTAGGCCAGACGCAGGGCCTCGCGCGACACCGCCTGTTCGAAAATCAACGCCTCCATCGTTTGTGGGATCGTCGTCGGGCGGATCATCTTGTTCTTCACCCGGTTCCGCAGCTCCCGCTCATCCATGTCGACATGCACCCAGCGGAGGACGTTGGCCATTCCGGTTTCGGCACAGACGTTCGAGATCGAGTAACTCATCCCCAGGTTCGCACTCACCGTGCGATTGAAGACCGGCAACCCATCGGCCCCGGTGAAGACGCTGAACACATCGGTCGTGGCCCCGCCGATGTCGACGCCGACACAGTTGATCCCGCGCGTCTGGGCGATCTGCTGCAAGATGTCGCCGACCGCTCCGGGGGTTGGCATGATCGGAGCATCGGCCCACTCGATCAGCTTGTCGTACCCCGGTGCATGGGCCATGACGTGTTCGAGGAACAGGTCGTGGATCATGTCTCGCGCGGGGGCGAGGTTCTCCCGCTCCAGCACCGGGCGGACGTTGTCGACGATGGACAGAGTAATGGAGTCATCGAACGTCTTCGCCACGAGAGCCGCTGCGTCTTTGTTGCCCGCGAAGATCACGGGGAGTTTGTAGTTGCCGCCGAATCGCGGTCGCGGCTTGGCCGGAGCGATCAGTTCCGCGATCTGCAGCACGTGCTTCTGCGTCCCTCCATCGGTGCCGCCCGCCATCACCACCATGTCAGGCCGCAGCTCGCGAATGCGAGCGATCTGCTCATGCGGACGCCGCCGATCATTCGAGGCAATCACATCCAGCACGATCGCCCCAGCCCCCAGTGAGGCCCGCTCGGCACTGGCCGCCGACATCTCGCGGACGACCCCGGTGACGAGGATCTGTAAGCCGCCGCCCGCACTGGAGGTCGAGATATAGATGTCGCAGCCGTCCTTGCCCTTCGCTGGACGAATGAGCAACCCATCGTCATCAACGAGCCTCCGTCCCGCGAGTTCACCGACCTCAATGGCGGCGTTGACGACCCCAGCGGTGACATCGGCGACCGGCTGCTCGACCGTCGTCGGAGCCTCGCCGCGATGAGTCTGGCGATAGACGCCGTCGACCTTCTCAATGAGGATCGCCTTGGTCGTCGTGCTACCGCAGTCAGTGGCCAGAATGACGTTGAGGTCATCCGGGTTGGCGGGTCGGCGAGGGGAGGGAGAAGCGATCACGGGGTGCTCGAACGAGGGGAGGGGGATTCACCACGGAGACACGGAAGGATACGGAAAAACGAAGCTGGGTGGCAGGGCTGGCCACCCATGTCTCTTCCTGTCCGATGGTTCAAGAGATTGTCATGGTCTCGCAATCCCCATCAGATGTTTGCTAGGATCTTTTGTAGAGCAGACCATGAGGCAGACCATGACCACAGTAACACTCGA
>JANOKO010000825.1:0-5015 GCA_031419335.1 Planctomycetota bacterium | reverse complement strand
CTCCCGCAGACGGTTTTCAGGGTTGGTTGCGACTGAATATCTCGTTGCTGTTGTATCAGCGAATGCGATTCGTGCGCTGCTTGCCCCTGGTGGAATCGTTCGTGTCCTTGAGGGGACTGCGGCATCTGGTACTTTTGTCCTATGCTCAGACAACCCACCTCGGGCGGAACAGCATGGTGATGGGAGATCTCTTTGATCCCGATATAACTGAAGTGGGCGAGGGAGCCATTATCGGTTCCGGTTGCTCAATCGTCGCCCACAGCTTAACCACGAACCCAGACGGCAACCTGTTGTTCGTCAGTTCTCCGGTCACGATTGGTGATCGCTCAGTGGTTGGAGGGGGATCCCAAGTCCACTTGGGAGTTCGAATCGGCATGGACGCTTTGATTGAACCAGCCAGTTGCGTCTTGGCCTTCACTCAAATCGGCGATGGCGAAGTCTGGGGTGGCAACCCGGCAGTCTTCCGTCGTCAGCGTTTTGAGATCGCCGCTCAGCCATTGGTCAGCCAATCAGCTTCAACCTTGACGGTGGATCTCTCTTCCACTCTGGAGAACGATGTCTGTCGAGCCGTGGCGTCCGCGCTGAGACTGCCTCTGAGCGAAGTCTCTCCGACATTCTCCAGTGACGACTGCCGGGCATGGGATTCCTTGGGTCAAATGGCCGTGGCCTCCACGCTATTCAGTCTGACGGGGACTGAGATTCCGCTGGAGTTGTGCTTTCGGCTCCGATCGGTTCCTCAGCTTGTCGAGTACTTGAAATCCATACCAAGGACGCCAGCCACAGAGGCCCTTGATGTTCTGCCCCAGGATCCAGAACTGTTGCCGCTCCTGGGACATCCACGCGCCACACGGCTGCTGGCGAAACGAGGTTCATTGACAACAACTCCGGAGGGGATTGCTGTCGTGAAGGTCGTGGTCGCCTCCACATTTTCTGCAGAACCTTTCATCTCCAGTCTCACGTTGTGGAGCCAGGCCTTTGGGATCCCTGTGGAATGGGAAACAGCAGGTTTCGATCAAATCCAACATTCGCTGTTGGCTGCGGAAAGTCCCTTTCGGCGGAATTCTGGGGGCATCAACATCGTCCTCACGAGGCCGGAGGATCTGCTGCGCGGAGGCACGGACCAGAGCCAAACTCTGCTGTCAGCGATCGCTCAATTCGCCGAAGAATTCCCCCAACTGCTGGTCGTCGCCAATTTGCCGCCCGTGGTGTCCTGCGACCGAGTTTTCGACGAGGGCGACGTGCATCGGCTGCGGCGGCACTGGGCAGACTCGCTCGCGGAATGCGAAGGAATTCGGACCCTGGATTTCGCCGGAATCATCGAGCGAATCGGAACGGTCGGCGCAGCGAATCCCGATGGAGACCGGATTGCCGCTGTTCCCTACACAGCCGAAGTCTACGCGGAACTGGGAATTGCGATCGCCCGCGAAGTGCGCTGTCGCCGAGTGACGCCGAAGAAAGTCTTGGCCCTGGATGCAGACGGAGTCTTGTGGGGGAATGTGCTGGGTGAAGAGGGCATCGACGGGATTGGGCTGGCATCCGAGGGACGGGATCACCACTTCCAAGTGTTTCAGCAAGCCGTCCTGCGGCTCAAAAACTGTGGCGTGCTGCTGGTCGTGGTCAGTCGTAACGAACTGTCCGATGTGCAACACGTGTTCGACGCGCATCCGGGGATGATCCTGCGTTCCAGCGACATCGCCGCTTGGCGCGTGAATTGGCACTCCAAGTCTCAGAATCTGCGAGAGATCGCGAGCGAATTGAACGTCGGGCTGGATGCGTTCGTCTTTGTGGATGACGATCCAGCGAATCAACTTGAGGTCTCGGCGTCACTTCCCGAGGTCACCGTGGTTCCCTGGCCATCGGTCCCCTCCCAATACGCTCAGACGCTTCAGCGGCTGTGGTGCTTTGATTCACTTTCAGCGACGGAAGTGGATGCGGATCGGACCTCGATGATTCAACAGGAGCAAGCGAGAAAGCAATTAAGAGGTACTGCGATCGATTTGAGGTCGTACCTGGAATCCCTGGAGTTAAAAGTCGCCATGCGGATTGCGACCAGAGCCGATCTGGCGCGAGTCGCCCAGTTGACGCAGAAAACGAACCAATTCAATCTGTCACTCAAACGCCGGAGCGAGGCGGAACTCAGTCAACTGCCCGAAGATCACTCGATCTATGTCATTGAATTGACCGATCGCCTCGGCGATTACGGTCTGGTTGGCGTTTGTATTCTGCTGCGCCCGTGGGGATCTGGCGAGCATGTCGAGCTCGACACACTGCTGATCAGTTGCCGAGCCTTGGGACGCGGGGTTGAGGATTCAACCTTGTACGGGATTCTGGAACTCACGCAGTCGTGGGGTGGTCGTCGCCTCGAGGCGGAATTCGTCGTCGGTCCTCGCAACCAACCGATCACTGATTTTTTGAAACGCAGCGGTTTTTCTCAGGCTTCAGGGGGCCGCCTGTCACTCTCGGCGTCTGTCGAGGCCTCACTGCCACAGCACATCCGCTGGACTGGTCCGCTGGGGGCTTCTCACTTCCAAACGCTCCGGTAAGACGCTCGATTTCCCAACCGACCGTCCCTTGGACGACGCGCTTTGCGGCGCGGCGCCACAGGCTCAGGTGACTGCGATGGCAATCCAGCGAGTGGTTGTCGTCATTGCATGGGATTACCTGCGTTGAACAGGCGTTTGATCTCCAGCCCATCCAGATCCCGTTTCCAGATGGCGACCTCGTCGATCCAACCATCAAATCCCCGGTTTCCCTTGCCAGGTTCAGAACCTTCTCCGAGCCAGACTGGAAAGGGGTTTTTTCCAGAATGGACCGTCCATGGCATCTCCAAATCGAGGTAACCGTCCATATAGATCTTCATCGAGTTCAACGGGGGTGAATTGACGACGACGAGCTGATGCCAGCGCATGTCATTTGTCACGTAACTCCCGTTCAATTCGTAGATCGTCTGATCGGCCACGGTCACATGCAGCGCCAGGCGGTTTGTCTCGTGGTTTCGATGCACACGCCATCCGCTGTCTCCTTTGGCGATCAAGGTCTGCCACATCTTGTCAAACTTATCGATCTTGAACCAAATGGCGATCGTGAACTTGTTCTCCAATTGCAACTGTTCTGAATCGGTCGATGTGATTTCGGCGCGTTGTGCGGCACCGGCGGGGTTGAAACGAATCGACTTCTTGCCGGGGAAGCGGCCCGCCGAGACCTTGGGGCCGACCAGCTTGAGGGCGAACTTTCCCGCTGTGACCTGGGCTTGGTTACTTACGGAGTCGCCGGAAATGGTGGACTCATCAAAGGTGTAGCTCACCAGCAAATCCGGGTCTGCCAAGGTCTTGGCCAGTGATCCGCGCCAGGTTTCTTCGGGTACGGTTTCCTTGCTGATCAGGATCGGACGTGATGCCAGTTCTTTGGAGGCCACATGCTTGGGGGGTGGGGCGGCGACAACGGGCGGGGCGATATTGTGCGGTCGCTGGATCGTGATTGCCATGACCACTGGAGCCGTGATGTTGTCTGACTCTTTAATAAGTTCAAGGGAAGTGATCATGTGCGTGCGCTGAGGGACCAATCTCAGGGTGCGCAACTGTTTCCCTCGCAGATCAAACGCATGCGTCGAGCCGGGCACATCGACTCGACGAATGTAATCCGCAAAGTGTTCACCATTGAGAAAACGATGGTCTTCCGATGGACCGTCCGCGTAATTCAATCGAACCAGCAATGTCACGACGCGATCCGGGGTGATGGGGAAACAAAATCCCCCCACCCCACTCAGAAGATGGATGGACGTGGCGGGTGAATTGACCGGGATCTTGAGGCTGCGGGTCTTGTGGGGGGCCTGTGTTCCACCGGTGCCATGCAGCATGATCGCGTTGGCCCGTTGTTGCCCCTGGGGATCGATCAGTTCGAAAGGCACATTCTCAACCGTCTTCCGTCCCCAGGTCTCGAGGACCAGGGTTTCATTGAGATTAGATTCCTCGTTGAACATTCCTTTCGTCGTCGTGGAATTGGCCAATGGCAACACATCAAGGGGCTGATAGAGAGAGACATCTGCGGGGTTTTGAGGTTGACCCGCGGGAGGAGAATGGGCTGTTGCCGGTCCGGCAGCAGTGGCCGAAGGGACGAACGGAGTGGTGTCGAAAGGTTGTTGCGAGAATGGTTCGTCGACCTTTCCCATGGCCCGGATGGCACTGGTTCCCAACCAGGCGGCCAGCATCAAACCGAGCAGTGACCCCACCACAGCAATAATCTGGAGTGGTTCCATGCCACTCTTCTTTTTCCCCTTTTTCTTTTTCTTCCGCCCGATCAGAGAGGGCATCTCCATCGCCAACTGGGTGTAGTCATCGCCCAGCGACGAGAAATCATCCATGACCGGGTCCGAAGATCCGGCGTTAATCATGGAAGTTTGTCGCAACTTTCCCGACATCTGCGAAGCCCCTTCATGCGGGGCTGAGGCCAGCTTCTCGACCTCGGGGCTCCCGAGTGTGGGGACCGTGATCTGGCTTGGCTCGGGACTTTTTCCAAGGAAGCCCTCGTAGACTGTGCGGCGGTACTTGATCGCATTGAGTTCGTAAGGCGGCGACTTCGGCTCCGCAAACTTCTTCAGTGCGTGGGCCACCTCTTGAGCTGACTGATACCGCTTGTCTGGCTTCTTGGCTAGCAGCTTGCCGATGATACCTGCCAATTCTGCGGGGATGTCTTTGACCAGATTGACGATCGGTTCCGGATCGGTCGTTTGGTGCATCAAGAGCTTCTGTGCGGTCGTCTTGTCTGGAAACAGAATCCGTCCTGTCATGACTGAGTACAGCGTGGCTCCCAAGCTGTAGAGGTCGGCCCGAGCATCGACGTTCTTGCTGTCGAGAGCCTGTTCCGGGGCAATGTAGTCGACCGTACCGAGCTGGTCTTGGTCGACGGTCAGCGAGTCATCCTTCTTCTGGTCGAATGCGGAGACCAGCCCGAGATCGAGAATCTTGATCTGTCCACTGGAGTCGACCAGCAGGTTCCCTGGCTTGATGTCGCGGTGG
>JANOKO010000824.1:0-4540 GCA_031419335.1 Planctomycetota bacterium | reverse complement strand
TCTAGCGGATGCTGATCCATCGGACTGGGAGAGTCCGGCGACTTTGTCAGCTTCAGCGAGAAGTGTCAATCTTTCTGCTGCCTACTTTTCTGATGCACACACTCGGATCAGGTGAAACCAGCGTCGTTGGTGAATCCCGGCCTTCGCTTCCCTACAATCCCAGCAGCCTTCCATTGAACTTCACACACCGGCGCGACACTTCGCATGGCGATGACACCTGAGCTGTACCAATCCCGATTCATGCGTGCTGTGCGTGGAGAACCCGTCGACACGACGCCGGTCTGGATCATGCGTCAGGCGGGTCGCTACATGCCGGAGTACATGGCGATTCGTTCCCGCGTGACCTTTATGGAACTGTGTAAGCGGCCCGAACTGGCCGCCGAGGTCACTCTACTCGCACAGCAAGTGCTGGGAGTCGATGCCGCGATCCTGTTTGCAGACCTGCTGCCGATCCTCGAACCGATGGGTTTCCATCTGGAGTATCAACAGGGGGAAGGACCGGTCATTCATAACCCATTGCGTGACGCCAGCCAGATCGATCGCGTGCGGGCTGTGCCAGCAGTAGAGGATCTTGGATATGTGTTTGAAGCCGTGAAGCTCATTCGAGCCCAATTGCCCTCGGACATCCCCTTGCTGGGTTTTGGCGGCTGTCCATTTACATTGGCCTCGTATGCCATCGAAGGCAGCGGATCGAAGAACTACACCCACACCAAGCGGATGATGTACAGCCATCCCACCGAATGGCGACTGCTGATGGAGCGGTTCGTCGAGAGTCTGGTGCCCTACCTGATCGCCCAGATTCAGGCCGGGGTCCAAGCTGTCCAGGTCTTCGACAGTTGGGTGGGGTGCCTGTGTCCGGCAGACTACCGGCAATACGTGATGCCGTACACACAGTCGCTGATTTCGCAGGTGGAACCGCACGCTCCGGTCATCAGCTTTCTGACGGGCAATCCGGCTTTGGTGAAGGCTCAAATCACCGCCGGTGGTCAAGTGATCGGGGTCGACTGGAGGAGCGACTTGGCGGAGGTGCGGCAGTTGGTGGGCTCGACCAAGACACTCCAGGGAAATCTTGACCCGGTCACACTGCTAGGGGATTGGGCCACCGTGGAACAACGAACCCGGCAGATTCTTCTCGCTGGACGAGGGGGAGGGCACATCTTTAACTTGGGACATGGCGTGTTGCCCGAAACGTCGGCGGATGTCGTCAAACGATTGGTGCAGCTCGTTCACGAATGCGGTCCGCAAACGTGAGAATAAGGACCAGCGGGCTTGCTCAGAGTGTCGCTGTCATCACACACTGTCTGGAGTCGGTCGGCCTCGGGTACACAGAGACGGAAATCATGGCACAGGACTGGTACTACAAACTGCTGGGCGAAGAGACCGGACCGGTCGCCTTTGCTGCTTTGCGCGAACTGGCCAGTGCAGGCCACTTGGCCTCCGATGACGAAGTGCGGACATCGACCTCCAGTTGGAAACGGGTGGCAGAAGTCCCGGAACTTTTCGGTGGAGAAGACTCCGAGGAACCGGAGTTGGCGACCGGCTTCGACCTCGACATGTTGTTGGCTCCGTCGTCAAGTAAACCCATCCACCTGTCCGCCAAACGCCAAGCCCAACAAGCCGCAGTTGCGGCGGCTGCGGCTCCCGTCGTGGAGTGGTATTACACGCTGCTCGGCCAGGAAATGGGACCAGCGTCCACGGAGGAAATCCTCCAACTCATCCAGGACGGCTCACTCCAGGGTGAGGACACCGTTCGACTCCAGAAAACAGGTGCGTGGCAGCGGCTCAGCTCGACTTCGCAGTTCTCCACAATCGTCGCCCAGATGCTGCCCAAACCGGAGTGGTATTGCCGCACATTGGGGCAAGAACTGGGTCCGATGACATTCGAAGAGCTGCAGCAGATGGCCAAGTCGGGTTCGCTGCAAGTTGACGACGAAGTCCGGCATGGAAGTACCGATCCGTGGGCCATTGCGGGTCGCACGCGGGGGCTCAAATTTACCCGAATGGTCTCCGCGCCCGAGGTGTCCCATGACCGCACTGCGACAATGGTCCCGTTTGGAGATGCAGCGAAGAAGCGAGAGTGGTATTACGAAATCCTCGGCCAGCAAATGGGACCGATTTCGTTCCAGGAGATGATGAAGGCAGTTGCCGACGAAACATTGATGATGGAAGACAAGGCCCGTCGCGGCAAGGCGGGAGCGTGGTCATTCGTCATGGATGTGCCGGGGATTGTGACGACGGATGCCAAGGCGGCCTACCTGGCCGCCAAACTGGAGGCGAACCGGCCCAAGCCGCCCCCTCCCCCCGCTGCAAAACCTGCGGCACCGGCTCCCGCAGCCGCGGCCTCACCTCCGCCGCCCCCCAGGATCGATTCCCCCGAACCGCCCTCGGCCCCTCCTGCGAGGCCAGCATTTACGCCACCCACGCCAGCCGCCTCTGCCTATGGCGCTGCTGGAAGCGGACCGGGAGGGTTCGGATCGATGGCCTCTGGAGGCCGGACAGCTCTCCCCCCCCCGCCTGCCTTTAAGCTCCCCAAAAAGTCGAGAGGCCCGGCCTTTGATTTCGGAGCCCTGTTCGGCAATTTGAAAGACAAGCTCGACTTGAAAGCCATTGGGGCGATCGTCACCATTCTGCTGGTCGGGGCCTACCTCGCATCCTCACAGTTGGGGATCAACTTCTCGTTGGGGGGGCAAGCGGGAATCGCGGAATACTCGCAGATCAACATCCTTTGGAAGGAGGCACTCCAGTTGCATAAAAAGGGGGACAAAGAGGCCGATTGGGCCGCATTTAAGGCCGAACATGAAAACGAAATCGCGGAGCTCAACGAACAGATCAAAGGTCAGAACCCGGGGGCAGACCGTCGGCTGCTGCAGCTCATGTACTTCTGTACGAAAGACCATTTGCCCGGAATGCTCGAGCCCGCTGGGCGTGTTGAGCGCTTTAAGGCGATGAAGACGGTGATGGAGGATGCCGACAAGTTAGTTGTCCCTGAATAGGCATCGGCCTTCACTCCGTGAACCTGCCCCCTGATCCCGTAAGAGACACCTGTGCCTGCTGAATTGGTCGTGAGTGGAGTGACGAAGACCTATACCTCTGGAGACGGGGAGGTATCGGTCCTGCGCGGTGTGGATTTGGAGGCTTCGCCGGGCGATACGATTGCGATCACGGGGCCCTCGGGCACGGGCAAGAGTACGTTGCTCTATATCATCGGTCTGCTCGACACGCCCACCAATGGAGAGGTGCAAATCGGTGGTCAGACACCCCATCTTTTGCCCGTTGAGGAGCAGGCCCAATTCCGCAACACGACATTCGGATTCGTCTTCCAGGACCACTTTTTGCTGCCTCAGTGTACGGTTCTGGAGAATGTTCTGATTCCCACACTGGCTCATCATGGTGCTGGCCCTCCCGAGCTGTACCGCGCACGCAACTTGCTCGAACGGGTCGGGTTGTCGCAGCGCGTGACTCACTTGCCGTCTCAGCTCTCGGGTGGAGAACGCCAGCGGGTGGCCGTCTGCCGCGCGCTCATCAATCAGCCCCGAGTCATACTGGCCGACGAACCGACAGGGAATCTCGATCGCCGGACAGCCGAGACCATCGGCGAATTGCTGCTGGGCTTGGCCCAGGAAAACTCCACAATCTTATTGTGTGTCACGCACAGTTCCGAGTTGGCTGCCAAGTTTGCTCGGAGATACGAGTTGGTCGATGGACGGTTAGAACAATGTTGAGGGGAGTGTCCCGCCACCGGCTGGCCTCGGTGGTTTCCACACTTCTGGACTCCCGTGCGTTGACGATCGCGGACAGCCAGGGAACCACTCCGACGAGCGGGGTGGCGCTGTGAGAGACAAGTCATCTCATCAAATCCCGTGCATCCGGGTTCGCTGGGGTTGTCCCAAACGCCTCCAGTCCTTATTTCTTACCGTGGGGCAACACATCACTTTCCTCTCGCAGCCCAATGGATAGCAGACATGGACTTCGACCAGCAGCTCAAGAACGCTATTGCACGCGGCTCGCGCTCACGCGACGCCAAGAGCCAGGCTGCGCTGTCCGCTGCTATGACGGCGGAAGAGCAGAAGCACCGGCATGCCTCCATGCGACTGGATCTGAGTGAACAGATCGAAGACCGGCTGCGAAAACTGGCGGATCATTTTCCGGGCTTTGAGTTCTCCACCATTGTCGGCGAAGAGGGCTGGGGGGCACGCATTACTCGTGATGACCTGCGATTGAGTCGAGGCAAATCATCGGAAGCCCTCTACAGTCGCCTGGAAATGCTAATCCCCGCCAAGGGGACTACGCCGATCATCGAATTGATCGCCAAAGGGACGATCCGCAACCGGGAGATCTTCAGCTACCGACACTATCAGTACCTGGACGATGCGGATCTGTCCGGGTTCTCATCCATGATTAGCCTCTGGTCCGTAGAGTATGCGGAGCAATTCGCAGCTCAACGAGTTTGAGGACCACGCAACTCGCGGATCAGACACTATCAGCCCACTCCGCACACCATTCCCAGCGGCAGGTGTCAGCCCCTGCGACCAGAAGTCAT
>JANOKO010000823.1:0-1737 GCA_031419335.1 Planctomycetota bacterium | reverse complement strand
TCGGCCTCCTACCGTACATGCTCGGCAGCGAATCACTGGAAAACAACGCGATCCATCGCTCAGGATTAGGGGCTCGCTGCCTCCGCTAACTCCGACACCTTGCCCATCAAATCACTCTCCGCGGCATACTCGATCGTGAACCGTTGCGGCCCAGTGACCTGCTTCAATGTGGGGGCGATATCCGATGCTTGCTCTCGCAGGTAGACCACGCCAGCGGCTTCGAGGGGCCGCTGCTGGTCGTCCTGCTTCAGAACGAGTAAGCCCTGCGAGGTGAAGTCCTGGGCCGGTTGATCGGGGCCAAACGTCCGGTGCCAGCCGAGCAGTTGTCGTTCGGGTGAGTAGCGGTACTCGTCCTTCCATTCCCTCTGCGAATAGAGCATCGGGTCGGTGTACTGTTTGGAGTCCTTGGGGACTCGGTAAGTCACGGTGTCGATTCGACCATCGGGGTGGTAGGCCCGCTCTTCGCACTGCGGGAATGCCCAGCTGAGGAAGCTCGGAGCCGAGTAGTGATGTCCATTGAAGGCAAACACGGCCACGTCGACGCGAAAGCTGGAGCGTGAAGGATCAGATGCGATCGGCTGGGCAGCGGACCAGTCGACTTCGATCTCGGCGCGGTCGCCCTTCTCGCCCAGCGGCTTGATGCGAACCAGTTTCGGGTCACCGCGCAGCAGTCGCCATTCAAAAGTGAGTGGCAGGTTATTGAGGTCTTTGCTTTTGCTCGCCGACACCGTCATCGAGCGCGTCTTCGCGGTCGAGCGAACCATGCGAGAAATCGCGACCGGCGTACTGAAGATCACCTCGGCGGGCCCGGCCTCGAAGTAGTCGATCCCCGGCCTGCTGAGGGCTTCTTTCTCGATCTCCAGCAGAGCCAGCGGCGGAATCTGATCCGGTGTCATCCCATGGGCCAGGCGGACCATTCCTTCGGGGTTCAGCTTCGTGCCGTCGAAGACGGAAGGATGAGCGGCCCCGGTCAGGTATTTTTCGGCAGTGTCGATCCCCTTCATGCTACGACGCAGAATCATTTGTAACGTCGGAGCCAACAGCCCGGACTGGAATATCTTCCGCTGCGTTTCCGGTGGGAACGCCGCTGTGGTCGCCATGCAGGCGTCCATGAACTCACGGTCAGATCCCGAAGAGCCTTGCGAGGTCACCACGAATGGCGTGTTCGCATGCAAGACATCGCCGTAGTTCTCATCGTGGTCGTTGTGTTCGGGGTAGAAGTACAGCTGGTTCTGCAAGTAGTGGAGCAGTTGCACGCGAGTGGTGGGCTCTTGCGAAATCGCCAGTCGCGTCATGCTCCTCCAAAACGGCCCCGAGGTCATCGCGACACTGGCGTTTCCAATCAGCGGGGCATTGTGGCCAAAGTGCGATTGCAAGCCAAAGTCGAGACCGCGCTGCTTCGCCTCTTCGCAATACTCCACACGAGCCAGCTGAGGGAATTGCTCATACGACATGTTGCTGTGGTCGCGATCATGATTGTCATACAAGACGCCGTACAGCCCGGCAGCTGTGCCCTCCTTGGCCCACTCCCGCAAGAGATCGCCGACAACCCCATTCTGAGTCGAGATGGCCACGCTCGGATCAGGCGGAGTGAACTCATGCTGGACGACCATCAAGCCCAGCTCCGGACGCCACATGGTGTTGAGCAGGCCAATCTCGGCGACACCGCCCTCGACCTGGCGCGGCTGTGCAGGGATATCAGCGCTGGGTGGAGGGTTCTGGCGAGAGGCTTCCGCC
>JANOKO010000822.1:0-1720 GCA_031419335.1 Planctomycetota bacterium | reverse complement strand
GCAAGGCCAGTGCCGACCTCGGCGGAGGCCATGCCCATGCCGGGGCAATGATCTACCAGGGAGGAGCCTGGCCCGAGGAGTACAACGGTAAACTCTTCATGCACAACATCCACGGCAACCGCATCAACATCGATCAGCTGGTCCCGGAAGGGTCGGGCTATGCGGGGGATCGCTACCCCGATTTCCTGCTGACCGGTGACAAGTGGTCGCAGATGATCAACCTGATGACCGGCCCCGATGGACAGGTGTGGATGATCGACTGGTACGACGCCAATCAGTGCCATACTCCGGAAGAGGGGAAACATGACACGACCAATGGGCGGATCTTCCGCGTGAGTTATGGGGAGGTGCCGAACCCAAAGGTGGATTTGAAGAAGTTGAGTGATCAGAAATTGCTGGACCTCGCAGTCAATTCCCCAAATGAATGGCATGTCAGACACGCGAGAAGACTGATTCAGGAACGGGTCTCCAAAGGCCTGTTCGATCTGAAAACACCACGCCCAGTAGGTGGCAATCCAAGAAACCCTAGCTCCGCAATTCGCGGTATGGCGATCATGCACATCCTCTATGGCCCTGATGAATTACAGAAAGGGTTAGTGGAGCATCATGTTTCGGCTGCTGACCTTGATGGAATGGATGAACACGATGTTGCCTTTGGGATTCGACTACTCTCGGAGAGCAAGACATTGCTTCCCGAGACATTGAAACAAATTGTCGTCATGGCACAGAGTCACAAATCGCCGATCGTGCGACTCGCTTTGGCCTCCGCACTTCAGAGAACTCCATTGGCTGAACGCTGGGCGATCCTCGAAGGTCTCGTTTATCACGCCGAAGACGCGAAGGAACACAACCTGCCGTTGATGTACTGGTACGCGATGGAGCCGCTGGCGGATGTGGACCCAGCGCGGGCACTCGCGCAGGCGGTCTCGGCGGGGGAGACGATTCCGATGCTGCGGGATTACATGATCCGAAGGCTGGGCAGCGGTGATCCGGTGAAGATGCTCGATCTGCTGGTCGAGGCGCTCGACAAGGCCCAGCCCGAAGATGCTCCGCTGTATCTGCGAGGCATTCTCCAGGCGACGCGCGGGGTGAAAGAGCATGCCCGCTATGCGCAGCTGCAAGCGCTGCCGAAGAAGTACACGGTCGCCACCTCGAAGCCCGAGGTGGTGTTCCTAGCGACGGCGATCGCGCACCGCGCGGGAGCCGGGTTCGCGCTGGCCAACCTGCGCGACTATGCCCGCATTTCCAGTTGGCCGGTCGAGGCTCGTCGTGAGGCACTCAAGTATGTCGTCGAGGCCCAATCCGAAGGACTCGCCGAACTGCTACCGCAACTCGTCGACGACCCGGCGATGCGCGGGGATGCTCTACGTTCAATTGCCGCTATCGATCACCCAGCGGCATTGAAGCCCGTGATCGAGAAGTTCGGCACCTTCACCCCCGATGAACGCCGCGATGCGATGAGCACGCTCACCTCCCGCCCCAGCTATGCCCGCGAGTTGCTGGCAGCTGTGCAGGCGAACCGCATCCCGAAGACCGAACTGTCTGCCGATCTCGTGCGGCAGTTGCGGAACCTGAACGATGCGGACCTGAACACACAGATCGAACAGGTGTGGGGCATCGTGCGCGAGAGTGCTGCCGACCGCGTGGCCTTGATGGCCCGCTTAAAGACGGTCATCGCGAACCCACATGGCTCAACGTCCGATCGCGAAGTCGGGCGGGC
>JANOKO010000821.1:0-1803 GCA_031419335.1 Planctomycetota bacterium | reverse complement strand
CACAAAGCGTCTTTCAAAGCGTTCTCTGTTTGAAAGCAAATGACCACGGGCTATCACCCGTCTGCTTTGAAGAGAATTGTTGACGACAAGAAACGGACCAACGGAGCGGTCCTCCGTGTCGGGCTACTCAGGAGGGAAGAGGTCGGTCAGATCGACTCGATGCGAGGCGGTAGAAAGAAGAGATCCGCCGCGAGACCGCCGACCGATCGCCCCCGCAGGCGATCGAAACGAGACCGGAAGGCGATCAGAGATCGACCACCCCACGGCTCGGGACAGCCGCAAACCTGCCACGCCTTATGGGCGAGAGCGTCGTCGGCTACCGCCGCGACAGGCTGGCTTCCGACGGCTGGCACTGACGTGACTCGCGCTCGCGAAACCCCGCCTGTCGCGGCCCTGCCAAAGCGCAGGCCACGACGCTCCGCCCACACCACTCAGGCCCCACGGCCTGTCGCGGGCCGCAGAGGCGGCACCACACCACGGGCAGGAGCCGTGGACCACCGGGCGAGTGCCCGCCACGCGCGTCCCGTGCGTTCGTGCCGGAGGCACGACGGGACGCAAAGCCACTCGGGATGTCGGCGGAGCCGTCCGGGGTCGTTTATCGTGACGTGTGATGGCTATTGATCGGGAAGGCGTTCGACTCAGCGCAGGAGCGCTGTCACATCATCGTGGTTCAGTGACTCGGGTTGCTTCCCTTGGTACTGCCCCGCGTGATTCGTGGGAGACCACACCAGCCGCACGGTGATGTTCCGCTCAGCGAAGAACCACAAGGCTTCCTTCACTCCGGCGGTGCCGGGGTCGTCGCAATCGAACATCAGGTTCACGCGGGTGGTGCCGAGTTGTTGGGCGAATCGGATGACTTTCTCGCCTTGGGCGTCGGTCATGCGGTTAGACATGATGGCGAGGGCGGGGATGCCCAGTGTGTCGAGATTGATGACATCGTTGAAACCCTCCACGAGGATCAGGCCGTGCTGTTGGATGAATTCACGGTAGCCGGGTTCGGTGAGTCTCGCGGCGTGTTGACCGAACAGTTCTTGGCCTCGGTGGAATCCCTTGGGAAAGCGGTGTTTAGCGGGTGGTTCTTTCCCTTGGCGTTCGGCGGGGGTGAGCTGTTGGTACTCGCGCTCCTTCGCTTCGTGTAACACGTCGCGACCGACCCACGTCAGGACTTTCCCGTTCTCGGAGAGAACCGGGTACAGAATGCTCCCGCGTAGCGACCAGCCGCGTTTATCGCTACCGCCGTCATTGGGGAGGTAGCCGCAGCGCCACTTCGCCATCGACTCGGGAGAAAGACAGGGGTGCTTCCGCACGTAGCTCGCCGCAGCCGGGTTCATGGTGGCGACATCGCGGATGAGCTTTTCGTCGATGTTATGGAGTTCGCGGACGCGGGCTTCGGGAGAGTCGATCAGCGGGGTATTCGTCGGGAGTGAGGGCGTGATGATCGGCTTTGGTGCCTCTGGGACTTGGCGTGCTGTTGACACTTCACTGGACTCACCGCTTCCGGCCAAAACTCGCTTCACTCGTTGGAACTCGGTCCCTTTGAGCTTGCCACCACTCGGTAATGTTCCAGTCAGAAATCCGTGCATCAGCGTGAGTAAATTCCCTCGCACTCCACATTGATACCCGTGACATTGGAAGACCTTCTGCGGGTTCTCAATGTTGATAGCCACTTCTTTGCGGCCCGCGTGATCGCCGGGGCATTCGAAGGGACAGTCGATCCGCACCTCGGGGCCGGAGCCTTTCGTGACCAGAGGATAACCGCATAATACAGCTGCCTGTTCGAGGCTAGTCTCGGCTTGGAGCCGG
>JANOKO010000820.1:0-2789 GCA_031419335.1 Planctomycetota bacterium | reverse complement strand
GGAATCCGGCCACCGGCGACCCCGCCCGAGTACACGGGCAGGTTCTTCCAATAAAGCCACCCACTGACGCCAGCCAGCACCAGTGTTGCCAATCCGATGGCGATCATCAGCCCAGGTCCAGCCGGTGCTTTGCGGGTCGGTGGCCTCTTCGCGGGGCTGTCGGTGAATTCAGACAGAGTGGCTGGGCTCACGGAGGTGAAATCGAAAGGATTCACCACAGTCTCTGCCGGAGGGGATGGGTCTGGAAAAGTGATGGCTCCCGAATCGAAGGCAGGGAAACTCTGTGCGGGCTGCGCGGGCGACACTTCGGGGGCGGAGGCATAAGCGGGGCCTGGTATCGGCGGGATCGGAATCGCCGGAATCCGAATCTTGGTTCCACATTTGGGACATGCCCCAAGCTTTCCCGCAGCGGTGTCGGGAACTTTGACGCTGGCGGTGCAGTACGGGCAGGAGAAGAGGATGGCCATGAGAGCAGTTCGGTTTCTCGGGGCAGACACGTACGGGCCACTCAGTCCGTACAGCTGGAATCATCGACAGAATCGTGCCCAGCGTACTCAGCGCACGCCGGAAGGAGCAAGCCGAGCATCCCATGAGATCGCAGGAGAATTCGACTGTTCAAGTCATGCTTCCCAGGAGCGCTGCGAAAGATGTTTGGAAAACTCTCATTTTTATGGCATGTTTCCCCGAGTCAACGCCAGGAACCGCGTCATTGCCAAGTTCATTCTTGAACATCGTTGTCATTGTCGTCAGGATGAGAATGGAGAGCAAACGCCAACGAACCTGTCGCGGTGGCTGTCCCAAATGCGGGAGGAGTGAAGTCTGTGGAAGATGCCACTATTGATCGCTGGACGGGAGTTCCCGCCGAATCCACGGATCTTCATCCCTTGGCGGGGCTGGTGCTTGATCCGCTGAGTCCGTGGGAAAATGACCGCTGGTCCCCCACGGACATGCAGGCGGAACAAAACACGATTCAATCCATCGAGTTCAGCCCGCTCTTCGCGGAACGGGTGACGCAGTACAACCAGCTGGGGACACGCGGGGTCTATCTCTGGAAGTGGTGCGTCTACGGCTTGCGAGCCATCCTCTTGCCCTCCGTTTCCAGAGAACTGCGCGACCATGTCACCGACACCAAGATGTTGGCGGTGATGTTTGGAGTTCTCCTGGATGATGTGGCCGACCAATGGCAGGATCGCCTGTTTCTGGATCGCCTGATGCGGGCCACACTGGGCGAGTCCAGTCGCGATTTTCGCGACTTGGGGCTGGGGCGGGCGGCTTACGCGCAATTCACCTGCGAGGTGTGGGACGAATTGCAGCAGCGAGTCTCGGGTTATCCCCGCTATGCCGAATTCAGCGACCTGCTCGATTACGACAATCGGCAGATCGTCAACACAATGTGGTATTCGCATCTGGTGAATGCAGACATTCATCTGCTAAATATCGAAGAGCATGATGTCTACTCGCCCCACAACATGCAGATGATGTCGTTTGCCACGATGGACGTGATGTGTTCGCCAGAATTCGATCACCGAGACATCGGAAAACTTCGCGCGGCGATGTGGCATGCCCAGAGTATGGGGCGCATTGGCAATCTCGTGAGTACTTGGGAGCGAGAACTCCAGGACGGTGACTTTTCCAGCGGGGTGTTTGCAATACTTGCAGAGCGGTATCCACACCTCATCCAAGACATGCTCCTCGATAAGACCGACGCAATCCATGCCGTCCTCACACAAGGCGGTGTCGAGAGCCTGTTTCTCGACAAGTGGGACCAACACCGGGCGGCTTTTCAGGCTAAGTTACCAGCGGTTCACTCTGTCGATCTCCGACACGTGTTGCAGGGACTCGATCAGCTTCTCCGCATGGAGATTGGCAGCCGAGGGCGGAAATAGTTCCTTTTCTGAGGGACTAATCCATGGCCCGGGATTCTCGGGACAGCCCCATGTGGTCGGCACTTCTCCAGCGTTCGCGATCACACTATTTGCTCATCGCGTTGCTGTTGACCCGTTTGGTGGGGACGCTCGGCGGACTGCTGACTATCAGTTACGTTTACTTGACTGGTGCGGTTCCCTCTTCGATTCTCTCCGACTTTTATATCATGGCGGCTTGCAGCATACTGGCTGCCGTCGTGACGACATCCATGCATGCCATGTCCAAGACCCGGCAATTGCGATTGGTCCTTCGAGGCTTGCTCTCCGGCGATGTTCCATCCATGGAACAGGGACAGAATGCCGTCCAGGAAGCCGTACAATTTAATCTCGTACATCATCGGGTCGCTGCTTGGTTAGTCCCCTTAGTGACCACTATCCCGGTTTCCTTACTGCTTCGTTTCAGATACGGGCTCGATTGGTTCAACCTCTTCAACGTCATCGCGGCGACCTTACTGGGTCTCTCGTTGTCATTGTTGTTGATGTATTTCCTGACGATGCCAGCCTTACTGCCCGTAATCCGCTTGCTAGGGGCACGAGGTTTTCGGCCACCGATGACAGTTCCCGTGGAACGACTGCAGTATCGTGTGATTCTGTGTTTTTCCGTCATTCTCGTCTGTGCCGTGACCATGATCGGTGCGGTTTCGATTTATCGCTTGCATGAGATTCGGGGGATCTCGGGTGTTGTTCAGAGTTCCGTCAGAGGTTTGGAGTGGCAATTGTTGGCCATCTCCGGAGTCTCCATGATAATTGGCTTTGTCTACTCCCGCATGTTGGCCGTCAGTGTGACGACCCGAGTGAGTGAACTCGTTCTCGCCATGAATGAGATTCAGCGAGGAGATCTCGGCATGCGAGTCGACCCGCATG
>JANOKO010000819.1:0-6811 GCA_031419335.1 Planctomycetota bacterium | reverse complement strand
TGATCGAAGTATTGCCGCTTGAGCATCATCGCCAACAGCGTCATCGCCGCCGGTTCCGTGATGAACGACCCCAGCAGCGGCCCGACCGACAGCGCGACGACGAAGAACGACAACCCGGCTGGCAGCGGCAGCAGTTGGGCGAGGTAGCTGAGGATATTCTCGGCGAGGGCCACAACCGGCCTGGTGGCGGCGACGACCATCACCGCCATCACGAACTTCGGTTCGGTGTAGTCGACCAGCGGACCTTCGATATACGCGACCGCCTGGCTAATCGAAACTCGGAAGGCTGCGATCCCCAAGAAGAGAGCTGTGGCCCAGACGCCAAAGACAACTTCGGTTTCGGCGAGGAAGTGGTACAGGTTCTCCTGGACCGAGCCTTCGGGGAATTTGCGGGCCAGGTTGGCAAAGAACTTGACGGAGAAGGTGTGCAGGATCGCCAGGGCGAACAGCAGCGTGGCGAGGTACTCGACGGGTTTGGATTTCTCGAACGTCGTTGTGGTGTGGGGGATGGCTGCGGGCTGGGTTGCCGCAGCCGTCACCTCAGCCTTGGCGTGAGCGGGGGATTCGGGCGACTCCGCGAGGGCCGCTGAGGAGAGTCGTCCGCTGAAGAGTAGCACCACGAGAGCGAGAACTCCCCAACCCCAAGAGGCAGAAGAGATTGAACCACGGAACACACGGAACACACGGAAAAAAGAGCGGCGAAGCTCACTCTGATGCTGGGGGTGATCTCCGCGTAGGAAGTCGTTCGGCTTCAAAGTGTTCGAACACCTTCCTCTGTCTTCCTTCCGTGTGTTCCGTGGTTCAACCTCTTCGTCTCCGGGCGTGTCTGTGGGGGAGAGGGAGGAATATCTTGACATGCGTGCGTCACTCGGGAGGGCGAGGCTCCCGCCGAGCCGCGAGTGCGAGAGGACGTTGTGAGGTCGGAGCGGCTCAGCAGGAGCTTCGCCCTCCCAGTCTCCGTGCCTGCGTGTCTCCGTGACTCCCCTGGAGTCCGAGACAGAGACTCCCTCACAAGCGACTCCGGAGGCCCACGAGATCGGAGACAGATGGGAATTCACGGGTTAATCCTTCGGTGATGGTCGCAACGGAACCAGCGATTGCGGGATCTCGGAATCTGGGCCCCGACCTCCCAAAACCGCGTCTTGCCTCAAAATCGGAATCGGGACTATAGTCCGCCCCACTCACCACTTTTGTCACTCCGAACTTGGGCAGCCCATCCTATGTTGCCAGCCTCTGCAATTGAATCCCAGCGCTCATTGACTTCCCGAATTCTTGCTGGTTTCGCCTTGGTGGGAGCCAGTTGGGCCACTGCGGCCTCAGCGGACGACGCTCTCGGCGTGCGCGTGCCGGACGGGTTCGAGGTCTCGCTCTATGCCGACGATGAGCTCGCCCACGACATCTACTCCATGACGGTCGATGCCTTCGGGCGCGTGGTCGTGTCGGGGGCCGGGTATGTCCGCATCCTGGTTGATGCCGACAACGATGGTCGCGCCGAATCATTCAAAGAGTACGCCTCCGAGCCGAAGTCCGGGGCGCAGGGGATGTTCTTCTATGGCCGCGATCTGATCTGCCTTGGCGATGCCGGGCTACTGCGCTACACCGACTCTGATGGGGACGACAAGGCCGATGGTGCCCCGCAATGTTTCGTCAAGCTGAATAGCGGCGGGGAACACGACGCTCATGCGATCCGCAAGGGACCGGATGGCTGGTGGTACTTGATCTGCGGCAACATGGCCGGGGTCAATGAGAAGTACAACACGCTGCCGAACGCTCCGGTCAAGGCTCCCCGCGCGGGCACGCTGATGCGGTTCACATCGGACCTCTCGAAGGGCGAGATCATCGCCCACGGACTGCGAAACGCCTACGACTTTGACTTCAATGTCTTCGGCGACATCTATACGTTCGACAGCGACGGCGAACGCGAGATCACCCTGCCGTGGTACGAGCCGACCCGGCTCTATCAACTGGTTCCCGGAGCCGACTGCGGCTGGTTTGCCAAGAGCTACAAGCGACCCGAGTATTTCCTCGACATGCCGCCGGTACTCGATTCGTTTGGTCGCAGCTCTCCAACCGGACTGGTGACCTACCGTCACACGCAGTTCCCCGCTCAGTACCAAGGGGCACTGTTCGCTCTGGACTGGACCTATGGCCGCATATGGGCACTGCCGATGGTGGCGGATGGCTCGACCTGGACGACGAAGCCGATTGAGTTCATGACCGCTGTCGGCGAGCATGGGTTCGCTCCGACCGATGCCGAGGTTGGTCCCGATGGCTCGCTGTTCGTTTCGGTGGGAGGTCGCGGCACGCGCGGGGCTGTCTACCGCATTCGCAAAGCCACCCACGAACCGGACCGCATCGCTCCCCTGCCCGCCGACGCCACTAGCAACGCCGAAAAACTGGCCCAGTGCCTCACCGCTCCGCAACCGCTCAGCAGTTGGTCCCGGATGCATTGGGAGCCTCTGGTCAAGGAACTGAAGGCTCCACTGATCATTGAGGCCGCGCTCGACGCCAGCCGTTCCCCGGCTGAACGCGTGCGAGCCATTGAGATCCTGACCGAGAAGTTTAACGGTCTCGACTCCGACATGTTGACTCGTTTGGCGGCCTCGAATGCTCCGGCAGTCAAAGCTCGCGCCGCGTGGTCGCTCGGTCGTACGACCCCCGCCACCCCGAATGTCGAGTTCCTGAAGTCGTGCCTCACGGACAAGCAACCACTGGTCGTCCGCATGGCCCTCGAATCGCTCGAAGGGGCCGATGATGCGGTCTTGCGTGATCTCGCCAGTCCAATCGCTTCGCAACTGGGGAGTGGAGACCGGCTCATCCGTCAGACCGCAGTCCGGTTACTGACGCGAGCTTCGGTCGACACCTACCACGCGATCTCGGAAGAGGGCGTGAAGCGCGGCTGGCAAGCGGGAGTCTCCGTGGCAGTCGCCTTCAATCAGCGCCGCGGCAAGTTCCACAATTATCCGATCGACATTGCGACGCGGATCTTGAAACGGGATCACAGCGAAGCCCTTAAGCTGGAGGCCGCTCGGTTACTTCAATTGGGGCTGGGCGACCTGATGCCTGCTGAGGATTCGGTCCCGGAGGCGTTCCTGGGCTACACGAGTCGCTTTGACCTGACGACCAACCCCACAGAAATCGGCTCTCTCAACGCTCTGTATACCGAGTTGTACCCCAGTGGATCTGAATTGGTGGATTTGGAACTCGAACGCGCAATGGCGATGAGTCGACCGACGGATTCGAATCTGCTCGAGAAAGTCCTGACGCAGATCTCGCCTCAGTCGCATCCGGTCGCGGACATTCACCGTCTGCTGGTGGCCTCGAAATTCCAGGTCGAGCCTTCACCACTCCAGCGACAAGCCATCGCACACGCCATCGTAAACCTCGAAACCAAGATCAAACTGCGAAAACTGCCCCAGGACAGTGACTGGGATGATCGCGTCACCGAGATGTACACAGCCCTGGTGGAACAAGACGCCCAGTTGCCATCGGCGATGCTGCGGGATCCCGAATTTGGTCGCTCGGGACACGTCATCTTTGCTGGCCAATTTCAGGAAGAACAATTTGCCGATTTGGCTGAGGCGTTTGTGAATAAGGTCCGCACGATGCCGGACTACCAGTGGACTAGCGATGTGATCTTTTTGCTGGGTGATAGTCCGGACGAAGAGATGCAGAATATGGTGCGCGACCAGTTTGAGAATTTCGCCCTGCGGAATGCCGTATTGATCGCCCTGTCTGAAACCCCCGACCCCGTGGACCGCGACAAGTTCATTGCTGGATTAGAAAGCGCTCCGACGGATGTGATGGCGGAGTGCGTGAAGGCGCTGCTGCTCCTGCCCGCGAGCGATTCGGGATTGGAAAACGTGGCGCTGCTGCGGGCCTTCCGCAAGCTGGCTCCGGTCGATCAAGAACGCCAGGTCCGCGACCAGTTGGAGGAACTCCTCCGCCGGAATCTTTCGCAGAATTTCGGCTATCAGGCCGGTCAAGACGGTCATGTCCAATCTCCGATCGTCGAACAATGGACGGCCTATATACAATCGAAATTCCCCGAGGAGTTCGCCCGTCAGTCGGGAGACACACAGCAGGGTATCGACGAATTGAAACAGACGCTGGCCACCGTGGATTGGAGTCACGGCGACTCCGGTCGCGGGGAACTGCTGTTCAACAAGCGGGCCTGTGTCCAGTGCCACAGCAGCCGCCGGGCCTTGGGACCGGACCTGCAAGGATCGGCCACGCGGTTCTCACGAGAAGACCTGTTCACCGCGATCAACCTTCCCAATCGCGATGTCTCCCCACGTTACCAGACGACTTTGATCGAGACCAAAGATGGTCGAATCTTTACGGGGATGCTCGTGTATGAGGCGATCGATGGCGTCGTGATCCGCAACGCTGCCAATCAGACCTTCCGTATTGAGATGACGCAGATCGAGTCTCGCAAGCCGTTGAGCAGTTCACTGATGCCCAGCGGATTGCTGAAGGACTTGGCCCCGAGTGATTATGCGGATCTCTACGCCTACCTGCGGACACTAAATGTCCAAACTGCCACAGCCACGGACGACCACCGGGTCACAGAGTAATGCGGAGCAGCCTGCCAACGGCTGCGGACCTCGTTCACATCGATAGGAACTGTCGATTTCGAGCCGTCGGTCTGGGATTCCTGGCCGTGCAACCGACAGGATTTGTCAGCCATGAGTCATCCACAAGTCCTGAATCTGGAATGTGTTGCACCTCCTGCAGGTTGAACAAGGCCGCTCCCTTGAATCGTGCTCTACGAGCCGCAATAATACCTACTTCCCTTTCAGAACGGGCGCGAGAGCGCCAGGGCTGTTGGGATCAGGCGGACCGGCAGTCACACTGACCGGGTTCCCAGTCAGAGATCGATGAGGCTGTGATCGCACAGCCCGCTCCGGAGTCGTCTTCGGAGGCATGAAAGGGACATGGCACATGGGGCGTTATACTGGCCCGAAGGCTCGCGTCAATCGCCGGCTGAACTTTCAGGTTTACGAAAGTGCTGGGGCCGTCAGAGCTTCCGAGCGCAAAGCGTATCCGCCGGGTCAGGCGACCCGCCGGAAGAAGTTGTCGAACTACGGCACCGCCCTGAACGAAAAGCAGAAGATCAAGCACTACTACGGGTTGCGTGAAAAGCAGCTGCGTCGGTACTTCGCCAAGGCCCGCCGCATGAAGGGCAACACCGGGGATCATCTCCTGGTACAGTGCGAGCGTCGGCTGGACAATACCGTGCGTCGCGCCGGTTTCACCATCACCCGCATGCAGGCTCGCCAGGGTGTGGCTCACGGCCACTTCCAGGTCAACGGTCGCACCGTCACGATCCCGTCGTTCCAGGTCTCGGCCGGGGACATCGTGACCGTCAAGAACCGTCCGAATCTGAAGGAGCTGTACGCCCAATTGACAGCTTCCTCCCAGAGCTACGACTGTGCCTGGGTCTCGATGGACCGGGATGAACTCAAGGCCGTCGTAACAACGGTGCCGAGCCCCGCCGACATCAGCCTGCCGGTGAATGCCGGTGTGGTGGTGGCGTTCCTGGCCCGGTAGTCCTGTAGTCGTAGTCGAATCACAAACACCCGGTGGCTCAGGTTTGAGCGACCGGGTGTTTTTCATGGGTGCCGTGGGATAGGCTTCCACCCTGTCGGCTTTTCAACTCATGACAGGCTGGAAGCCTATCCCACGATTTCGAACCGAAGTTCAGGCCGCTTGCCCCGCAGTCCCCTGGCTCGTGAATTCGGGAAATGGGGTGCATGGTCTGAGGGCCACGCGTGCTGCAGGTGGCGTTGATGACGCTGCACGGGTGACAGTGCCGACACAAGGTCTTGACAATCCCTGCACGCAAGGAAATACTCAGTGCGGAGATCGACGCAGTCGGAAAATCACAGGAATCTCACCGAATCCCGTGGTTTTCTGTTGTTCGTCAGGAGGACTTAATACACGTGTTTCAGGACGATGACAAGATGCTGGCGACGCTATTTGATCGAGATGCCTGGGCGGCTTCATACGCACAAATGCACTTAGAGACAGACCCGGGCGTCGATGCTGTGTACTATCTTCCCAGCCACGCTGGCGAGCGGGAGATTAGACTCGTGGAAGTCAACTCTTTGATTGGTGAGCGATTTGACAATTCCTTGGAGGCGATTGACTTCGGAGTTGATCGAGGGACGGAAACCCAGCATCAACTGCGTATTCTGGATGTCACCTCCGCACAATGGAGTCGAATCGAAGCCGGTCAACTCGTACTCCCTCATCATTGGTCATTGGATGGAAAAGTCTCTTTTCTCAAATCGTAATTGATGTCTTTTCGGAATCATTCGATGACGCCCATCCAAGAGCTGTGGTGGAAACAGGCTCAATCCGACTATCAAGTCTTTGGTCACTTCAGGGAGAACGGATTTGAGCAGTGCCATTCGCTGCACTATCTGCAAATGGCCATGGAGAAGATCGCGAAGGCGTATTCTTGGAGAGACGAGACGCCTCCCAGGCTGAGCCACGCAGGATTCGTCACATTTCTTCGTCTGCTGACGAAGAACAATCGACAGGTCAGCCGATATCGCATCTCCAGCATATTTGGGTTCTCTCGGTTTTCGGATTTCCAAGGCAGCCTTCGAGTCGCTGCGGAAGTTGCCTATGCTTTGGAACGACTGGCCCCGGATCTGGCGGACTGGCCTGCTCCCCAAATCCTGATCCATGTGGTATGAGAGTCTAACCCTGTTGGCCCGCGAAGCGGGTCTTGGAAAGGCTCTGATGATGACGACGACAGCAGTTATAGCGGCGGGGACGGTTCCGCCTGTGGCGGCTTCCC
>JANOKO010000818.1:0-4919 GCA_031419335.1 Planctomycetota bacterium | reverse complement strand
TAAGTGGTGAGTGGTCAGTGAAAGAGGGTTGAGTCCCTCCACCCGTCCCTTGTCCCTCCTTCACTGACCTCTCACCACTCACCATTAACCCCTCCCTCGCGATCCACACCCGCATCCGCCCGGCGAACCCGTGCCAGTGTCCTTCGCGGTCCTTGAATCTGGCGGGAATCCGCTGCGAAGCTGGTCCGGTATACGCTGTAAGTAACCCGTTCTGCTGGAGCCGAATCGTGCCGAGGACTTCGTTATTCCAGAATAGATCGCACGGAGACTGGTCCCCCTCGCGGAGAAGTCGTTCGATCAGCCCGAGCGATTTCGTGGCTTCGGTGTCGCCGACGATCGTGACCTTGATCCCGGTCTGGCGAGTGAACTCCTCCAACACTGGCTCACCGTAGACGAGATCGTGCGTGCAATACACGACAAGTGTGTCATTCGCCCGCCGCGCGATGGTGTACCACGCCATGAGCAAGCTGAGAACCAGCATGATCGAGATTACGAGACGGGTTCGCGAGGGAAGCAAGCTTTCACCGATGACAGAGGAGAAGAGAAAGTATTCTCACACAAAGGCACGAAGGCACCAAGGGGGCAGGTGAATTCGTGCATGTATCTTTCCAACTTTGTGCCTTCGTGCCTTCGTGTGAGCCCCTCCCCCTCCACTCAATTGGCAACACGTTTGATCCCATTCTTCATGACCTCCTCGCCAAAGTTGAGGAGCATCCCTAATCGATAGTCTGTCAACTTCAGGTAGGTCAGAAGCTGTTTGGCATGCACGGGTGCCAGCTTCTCGACAGACTTCAGTTCGACGATGAAGCAACCATTGATCACCAAATCTGCACGAAAGCCCAACTCAAAGTGGAGTCCCTCGTAGATGACCGGAATGGGTTTCTCTCGTTCCACAAAGTACCCACGTTCCACGAGCTTCTTTTCCAGGATCACCGCATAGACCGATTCCAACAACCCGGGGCCAAGCGCCATGTGGAGTTTGACCGCAGCGTCCACCACATCTGTCGCGATTCGCTCCAACTCATCGTTCATCAAAGCACTCTTTGTCGATCAGCATGAGCCAAGAAAAATGTCTCACACAAAGGCACAAAGGGGGAACGAGGCAAACGCAACTCCCTCTTCTTCTTCGTGCCTTTGTGCCTGCGTGTGATCCCCTGTTCCACATCACTCCCGAATCGTCACCGTCAGCTCCAGCGGCTTCCCATTGCGCAGGATCTGGACCTTGATCTTGTCGCCAGGGAAGTGCTTGGTGACCCCGTAGGCGAGCAGGTCCGACTCCCGCACGAGATCGGTCCGGCCATCGAAGCCGACGACGATATCGCCGTTGACCAGACCCGCCTGCTTGGCGGCATCATGCGGAGCGTACTGACCGACATGCTTAATTTTGAGGGCCATGCCGGACTCGGGGATACCGGCGGATTTGCGGTCTTCGGCAGTCATGGCTTCGCTAAAAAATCCGCCCGTCGCCATGCGGCGCAGGCCCCAGGAACTCGATCGCCATGCGATGTTGTCCTTCTGCCTCCATCCCGCTGGGAGCTTGATCGCCAGTGGCAACGTCTTCTCGCCGCGACGGACAGTGGCCAGGAGCGTAGCCCCGTCTGCGTCCGCGTGATGCAGCACCCACTGCACATCGGCTATCGAAAGGATCGGCTGCCCGGCGAGGGTCTCGATACGGTCGCCCGTTTGTAGCCCGGACTTGGCCGCAAGCGAGTCGGCAGCCACCTCAACCACGCTGGCTCGCTCCTTCGGATCGAGGACCAGCCCGATCGCCTTCGGATGCGGATATGGGAACAATACCTGCTCTGGGATCGCCTTCCCCTTGGACCGCAGCAGATCCCGCTGGGCGTCCCCGATCTGGTGACAGTGGATGCAGCTTTGCACCACGTTCCCCTCGTAGTTGAGCTTCGAAGTGTATTTCTCTTTCAACTCGGGGAACAACTCCGGTGCAGCAAACTCCGGCTGCGGCCCGCGTTTGCCCGCGAGTGTCTGTTGACTCTCCGGGTATTTCTTGTGCAGCTCCAGCGCCCCTTCGAGAGCCCTCGCCATCCCCGGCAAGGAGACATCACCCAGCCATTCTGTGCGGTGCGAGCGAGTCCCGAATCGCCCATAGATCGTCCCATCTGCGTTCAGCAGAAAGGCTGTGAATGACTGATCTGTATCGAATTGGAACAGAGACAGATCCAGCCCATTCGTCCCCACGACCCGCACTCGGACGAACTGGTCGAGCAGTGGTCGCAACTCTGGATCGTTGTCCATCAGCTCGTCGTCGAGCTTGACGCACTCCTCGCAAGGCAGGCAGCGGAGAATGACCAGGATCGGCTTCCCTGATTGCTGGGCGTCGGCGAAACCTTTGGCGAGATCGTTGTAGATCCAGTAACCGGTGGCTTCGACTTTCACACGGTCCTCGCGGACTTTTTGCTCACGTGTTTTCTTCGGTTCCTCAGCGGAGATGTGTGCGGTGAACACCAACGAACACACCATCATGACAACGAGTCGCATGGTCCCGATTCCCCGTAGTAGCCCGTCCCGTACACGCCAGCAGTGGGAATAGCCTGTCACTCAGGGTGAATTCCGTCAAGGGTGAGGCTAGCACATCAAAGGGATTCAAAAGGATGCCGCATCAACATGCTCAGTCAGTAGAATATCAAGCGATCAAATGCCAGCCGAAATAGCGTCGTACCGGGTGAAACAGCACTTGAACCGGAATATCAAACTTAGAGAGCAGATGGTCGTCGTGAGGTCTCTTGAAATCAACGCTTTGGGAGTGATCGCCAGGACGGCTCAATCTGCCGATCCCCCAGCCAGCTCAGTGACTGGTCCAGTAGATCGTCACCAGCGTGGTCACGGTCATGGCGGCGACGGTATAGGCGAACATCAGCGACAGCATCGTGCAGATCGCCTGCCCGGCTTCGGTATCGTCGGCAGTGAACTGCGCGACATCGGCAGCCTGGAACACGTCATCGGCGGCGAGGGGGGCGGCGGGGATGTCCATGAGGCGGTCATCGGCAAGGAGGGGGAATGGGCTGGGTACCGAATTCTGGCACGTCATTCCGGGGCTGTCGAGGGAAGACTGCTCGAACCGGCAATTCGGCCATAATTCCTGCCGCTGAGACGCCGTAGGATGAGCCCATTGGCCCGTCCCCTCGCGACTCAGGAACTCCGACACACCGCCCCGTTGAGAAGCCAAACCCTTTCCCAGATCACCCGTCCATGTGTGCGGTGGCGAATTGAGGACGGCCTGGAAAGGCCGTCCTACTTCTCGCGCACATGAGAATCGTGCCCTACGCGGCGGGGCCAGCACACCAGCAACGCCCCCAGCAGCACCAGCCCCACGTCGATCGAGTTGATGACCTTCGACCAGTGGTGCAGCGTCTGGAACCCCTGCGGTCGGGCCTTTCCGGGCGGGGTAATCATCTCCGCCAGGGGCAGGTACACCACCAGATAATCAAACAACATCTCCACGAGCGCCAACCCGAACAGCCCGAGGACCGCCCCTCGGCGGCGAAACGACAACTGCTCCCCGGAGACCGCCGAGCCGACCCACGCGGCCCCCACCAGACTGAACCCCATGACATAATACGCCGGAAACCGCAGCACCACCAATTGGTCGGTGGTCATCGACTCGAACTGGCCCGAGGTGGCCTGCTGCACGCCATTGATCACAAACAACACCGCCGCCCCCACCCAGGCGGAGGAGGCGAAGCGGGCGATGAGGAGGGCTAGGCGAGACATGGGTGGGAGATTTCGAGACTGGCGGGCGGGATGAGGTTCTCAGAGTAGCCAGCAACCGGAGGAGGGGCAATCGCTGACGCCGGGGGATCGCTACGACTGGAAATGTATGCATGGTTGTCGCTGCCTTACTCGCTGGACAGCATGAGAGGCCATGTCTCATGAAACAACTGGGAATGAAGTTGCAGGAGCTCTCCGTTTGATCGATGCATTTTCTCCGTCATTGGTGTCTCAGAGGGACTCCGAAAACGATCCTCCGTGAATAGCAGCCCATCGCTCTGCCACTCGGTGACATGGATGTCATGCCCATAACCATCATTGAAACAGGTCAGCGGGTTCTGACCTCGACTGAGTTCTTGAACTGCCGACTTGAGACGTCTCGAATAAGAGGGAAGTGGCTGCATCGGGAGAAGGATGATGTTGTGGCCTCGGACTTCCCATTTTCCGACTACATCGTGAGTCAATGGACCGGGATCTTCAGATTGGAAAAGACCGCACCCCTGGAAGTAGCAAATTTTTCGGGCATGAAACGTCCGATCAGAATGAAATTGATATTCGAGGCGTGGTACTCCGCAGGGAATCCCAGGTCGTTCTTCGTCCCAGCGATCGATCTCATCGATGCTCCCCACAGCCCATGTCCCCACCAGCATCTGCTCATGGGCACTCAAGGGACGGAACCACTCCCAGAACATCCAGGCCATCGGAAGCAACACCAAGCCGAAACAACCGACCACAAACCAACCGACACACTTCAGGAGCCTGCGAAACGATTGTCGACGGGAGCTGAGAGGGGTCGAGGAAAGCAACGCCTCGCCGGACAGCGGGGTGCCGGTGGGGATGTCGGTCAATTTCAGGTCCACCGTCATGTCTGGGTTGCCTGTCATCATGGGGGGTGATCAAGAAATACTATTATTGTTCCCTAAGAATCGATAGATCAGATGAATCGGTATTCGGCACAACTGGGGAGAACCACCACTTGGAATGTCTGTTCGCTCCCAAGCTCAGCTTGGTAACGTCTCTTCGCGAAGCTCCGTTTCGCCTCGTGCCAGTCAGATCCTACAAGCATTTTCACATCGGTCTCGACCTCCATGCCATCCTGCAATTGCAATATGCTCCAGACCTCACTCCTCTTCACAGGTCGCTCACCGCATCCTGTATGTCGTCGTCCGTGGGATTCTCGCGACGATCAA
>JANOKO010000817.1:0-6808 GCA_031419335.1 Planctomycetota bacterium | reverse complement strand
AAGAGGTGGCAGTTTTTGCGGCAGGGAATGTGTAAAGACCCAGAGTAGAACGGCTCCAAGCCCACTTACCCGTCAGGATTGATCTCAAGCAGGCGAAGTCGACGAGGCACTGATGTGGGAACTTTCATCGCGAACCGCTGTCAGAATTCGCGTGACACCTTACCAGGGCGCTCAGGGCTGGCCTGGGGATGACTCGCAGAAGAACACGGACCATCTTCGGATATTCGACGCACCTTGGACCGGATGATCGATCATGAACAACCACAACGCGAGTCTTGCCCAAGGATGCCCGAGTTCACTGGCACTCATGATCTTGTTTGGACCACTGCGGTATCGCAGGGATCAAAGTTCAAGTCGCACTCATATTCTTCAAGAGGTTATGGATTGACGATCCCTCCCGAACCCGGAGGTGTGACCACTTCCGGAATCTCACGGTGACCTTCATCGGAACTGGCGATCAGCTTGTAACCGACGCCCGCAACGAGCAGCACAGCCCCCAGCATCAAGGCGGCGACGTAGATGATTCTGCGGTCGATGCGGTTGTGAGGTGATGTCATGACCACGGATGGCAGTGGCGGGGCCGCCAAGGGGGCTGACGGAGGTGACGCGATACGGGGAGTTTTGGTTTTGTCGGCTGCCCGCACTGACGGACGGCCTCCCTCCCCAGAAGGCGATTTCGCGTCGACCGAGGGGAGGGCTGCCAGCGGATGGTTTGGTGATTTGGCCGTACGTGGCTTCCCGGCACTGCTTGGTCGATCCACGGGGGCGAGGTTGTTGTCCAAAGTACCGTCCGCAGTGCGGCGGCTGATAGTGGAGTCCGACTCGGGTCGCCTTCGCAGCACAGCGTCGAGTCCGGCGAACCGAGCCACCAGGGCCGGGTGGTCCTTCCGCCACACATTACCCCCGTTCTCCACCAGCCATTTTGAGAGCGCTGCTGCAACTTCCGCAGCCGACTGGTAGCGGTCGTCTTTGCGCTTTTGCATCATCTTTTCGACGATGGCGACCAAGCTGTCTGGAACATCAGCACGTTGTTTACTGAGGGACGGCGGGGCCTTCGTTTGATGAGCCAGCAACCTCTGAACGAGAGTTCCATCGGTAAATGGGGGGTGCCCCGTCAGTGCGAAATACAGAGTGCAGCCGAGACTATAGATGTCGGCCCGTTCATCCACGGCATGGCTGTCGACGGCCTGTTCCGGAGCCAGGTAGTCGGCGGTGCCCAGCACCTTCTCGTCATGTTTGATCGTGAGTGATTCGGTCTCATTGTCGCGGAAGAAACGAGCCAGGCCGAGGTCGAGGAGTTTGACGACCCCCTTGGTATCGACCAGCAAGTTGCCCGGCTTAATATCGCGGTGTACCAGTCCGTTTTCGTGAGCGTGGGAGAGTCCCTCGGCGGCTTGGCGAAGGTAGTCTGCTGCCTCGATCACGGTGAACTGCTGGCGAACACTGAGGAGCTTCTCGATATCCTGGCCCTCCACGTATTCCATGACCAGGAAATGGATCTCTACTCCGCCTTCGTGCTCGGTATCGACATCGTATGCTCGGACAATATTGATGTGATCGAGGGCGGCCACGGCCTGCGCCTCGCGATGGAATCGACCCAGGTACGATGTGTCACGCACTTTGTTGGCAGGCAGGACTTTGATCGCGCAGCGCCGCTTCATCCGTGTATGCTCGGCCAGGTAGATCGAACTCATTTCCCCTTTGCCGAGTAGATTCAACAGCTTGTAGCGTCCCAGGATGAAGCCTTTGAACTTCCCCTGCAGCAGCTTCTCGGACTGCCAAGGTGTGATGGTTCCCTTGGCAATCATCGCCGTCGCCACGGCGGCGGCGTTGCCGATATCAATGCCTTCCCCACGCAGGGTTTTGACGAGCGTTTCAATCGCCTCCGGGTCGGCCAAGCCGCTTTGCTTGACTCCCGAAAGGAACGATTCAGCGGTGAGTTTCAGAGACATGTTCCACTCGTCCTGCAACAGACACTTGGGGGAGCAGGGCCCACGCCTCACTCCCGTAACCATTCCGAGGCAGCCAGGGATCACCAGATCGCTGCTGCCTTTCCACATTCGTTGTGCCGACCTGCACGATGTCCCGTGGGAAGTGATGGCACGCTTGGCACCAAGCTGAGCCTCGGCTCTTCCGTTGTATGAGGGGTCTTCACTCCTGACCATCCGGTTCAGGTTTCTGGACGATCATTCTTCTGTTGCCGTAAGTCCACGTGCCTTACAGCCATCACAGACCCATCACGAAGCTGGTTCATGACCGACCACCTTGACATCGATCACCAGCGTTTCACCCGCGAGCGGGTGATTCGCATCGACGACGGCCTCGTGCTTGGCCAGCTTCTGAACCCAGACATCCAGTCTGGCACTTTTCAAGGTCGCAATCAGTTGGTCTCCGACCTGAGCTGCTTCGGGCAACACCGAGGACGGTGTCAGTTGGATCAAATCCGGGTTGTGCCGTCCAAAAGCCCGTTCCGGAGGGGCTGTGATCGCGCGGGATTCGCCGAGCTGCATCCCGATCAGGCCCAGGCTCAGCCCCGGGATGTACTCCTCGGATCCCACGCGAAACTCCAACGGCTCGCGGCGATCACTGGTCTCGATAATGCTGCCTTCGAGTGAGCGGGTCGTGTAGTGAACGCGAACCAGATCCCCAGGGACAATCGTGGGCATGGCTGTGGCTTCCTTAGAGGTCATCCAACACATGGGAACCAGAGAACATCTCTGGTTCGCTGGCAGCTGGGATGGTTGTGACGAGTAATGCAAGCTGGTCAGCTTCGAGCGTTCGGTCTGTCTGCCGCAGCAGTTGGATGTAGTTCTCGCGAGCCTTAGTCAAGGCGGGAATCCGGACTGGGCGTTCTCGTTCCAGGATGCCGATGGCACGGCGGATGGGCGATTCAGCACACTCATACTGCCCCAACAGAAACCGGACTCCGGCAAGGTTGTCGAGGTGCTTGGCCGTTTCTGCCGAGTCGGGACCATGCAGTTGCTCACTCAGTGAGACGCAACGATCCATGACCAGAGCCGCCTCAGCAGGAGTTTGTCGCAGGTAGTGGACTCCCGCGAGTTGACTGAGCGCGCTGAGTAATTGCGTCAGGGTTCCTGACGACTCCAGAGTGGCAACTCGGAGAGTGAGGTGTTCTGCTGCCTCGTCGTATTTTTGGACTTGAACCAGAACATCCGGCAGCAGTTCAAGTGCCTCTTCCACGAGCGAGGATTGCGCGAGCGGGTTCGCGTGCTGAATCACGGAACGCAGGGCCTCTTCCGACTCGATCCCATGTCCCAACTGCTGCTGGATGCGTCCCAAGAGCAGCCAGTTCGGGATCATTTCAACGTGATTGGCTCCGAGCGTGGCATGTTGGATTTCCACAGCCTCGACAATCCGAGGCAGGGCCTCGGCCGGGAGCCCGCGGGCTACTAGATTCTGGGTGATCAGGTGGAGTGTCTCGGCAATTTCCAGCCTCTGAGAGGACATGGTGCCGTACTGGATCGCCAGGCCGCGTTCCAGCAGGGGGAACGCCGCCTCGTATCGCCGTTCTGCATGGGCCAATTCAGCCAGTCCCAGGAGGACTTTGGCGGACATCCGGTGATCTGCCCCCAAGACCTCCACGATCGTTCCCTGGCCACGCAGGAGCATCAGTTCAGCTCGGCCGACATGCCCCAATCGCAGCTCGTTGCGTGCTGAACAAATCTGCAGCGAGGCGACTTGAGGATGACGTTCGCCATAGGCGGCTAAACAGATTTCCATCGCCTGAGCGTAGAGTGAACGGGCCTCGATGTACTGACCGGTCGTGAAACAGACCTCGGCGAGAGTACTTAAGGTGGTCGCCACGTGGGGGTGATCTGCGGCGAGACAGGACTGCCGAATCGCCAGCGCACGCTGCAAACAGTCCCGAGATTCCAAGAATCGATGCACTTGCAGATAGAGGTAACCCAGGTTGTTGAGAAGCTGAGCCACTTGCGGATGGCTGGGGCCGACCATCTTTTCGCGAATGGCGAGTGACTGTTTGAGCCGCTCTTCGGCGGCACCATACTGTCCGAGGGAACGGAGTGCCTCGGCCAGATTATTCAGTGATGTGGCCAACGACGCCTGGTTGGTCGATGCGTGGGATAGACGTTCCGCCACATCTCGTTCGTACAGTCGGACCGCCTCTGCAAACCGACCGCGGGCCACGTAAACCGCAGCCAGATTACAACGTGTCCGTCCCAGCCGAGTATCATTGGTACGCAGTGCTCGTTCCTGGATGTTGAGAGCCCGCTCCAACAGTCGACGTGCGGGTTCGATCTTGTTCTGCGAGAACAAGCTCTCGGCGAGGTCGTTCAAGACCCGGGCCACTTCCGGATGATCCTCGCCATAGTTCTGTTCCAGGGTCGCCAGTGATTCTCGGAACAGGGCATCGGCCTCCTTGTAGCTCCCACGGGCCGACTTGATCACAGCCAGCCGATTCGTCATCTCGCCGATCTGACGATGTCCACGCACCAGCGTGGCACGCCTTAACTGCAGGGCACGTTCGTACATCGGTTCTGCGTCTGACAACCTGCCACTCAGGTAATACTGCTCCGCTAGAAAGTTCCAAGCCACCCCCTGCTCGGTCTCCGAAACACGGGTGGACTCGGCTCGAATCGTCACTTCGTCTTTCAGGATCCGCTCGCTCGCCGAGTAGTCCTTCAGCAGGAATTCCGTCCGAGCCAGCATCAACCGATTGCTCATCAGTAAGCTGTGGTCGGACCGCAGTATGGGCGACCTCAGCTCGAGGGCCAATTGAAATTGTTCACGGGCTGTGACGGGCTGATCCTGACCGAGCGACACACCCGCTTTCAGGAATGACAGTTGTCCGGCGAGCAATTGCTGGTGCATCGAAGCGGGCAAAGACTGGCAGATCTGAGCGACCTGGGCCAGACGGCCTTGGGCACGTTCCAGACGGTTTTCGTTGACATCTATCTCGGCAATGCCCAGCAACAATTCCGTGAGCATCGGGTGTTTGACGTGGCAGAGCTCGACCGCTTGCCTCCAACAACGCCGAGCCTGCTGGAACTGCTCCGCCAAGACATTCGCAGTTCCCAGAGAGACGAGAGGTTCGAGCAACGCTGCATCCTCGGTCGCCGCACGTGTCGCTTGATCCAGGACGCGCTGCCACAACTGCTGGGACACGCGTGGAAGCAGAAGGTCCAGCGCGGAATCAGCCGCCTCTCGAAGGATGTTGAGTTGCTCGCCCGACACGGGGGAGGATGTGGAAACTGCCTTTCCCAGTGCGACACGTTGAGCCGCACACGGATCGACCTCTCGATCGATCTCGCCGCAGACATGTTCGTGCAGCCGATTTCGTACCGCTCGCGAAGGCAATGCTGACCTCGCTTGAATCGCCCCCTGTTGCAGAACAGTCGTGGACAACAATCCCTTCAGTTCGTCCACCGCTGGGATCTCGACGGATTGTCCCGCATTCACCCAGCGGAGCAGTCCACAATTCAGCAAGAGTTGCCAAGCCGCAGAGCCTGCGGGATGACCGGAAATCTCCTGCATGACGGCCGGAGTGAGTGGACCGGGCCCCAAAGCAACACCAGACGCCAACAGGTTCAAAGCTGTCGCATCTCGATCTTCCAGGTTCGCGAGCAACAGTGTCAGGGCGGCGCGAACTGGAGTCTGCGCGGCCATCGTTCGCAGCCACTGGAGATAATCTCCGGGTTCGATGCCGGCCAGCGACAAAGTGCGCCCCGCCAATTCGCAACAGAGCGGATTGCGTTCCAGGAGATGGACCAGTTGCGATGCCGCAACGACTTCTTGAGTGTCCTTCCAGTCACGTCCGCTGGCCTGTTGCAGAACGCGCAAGGCATCTTCTGCCGACAACGCTCCGAGGGGAACCGCCGCGGGCCAACCCGGTAGAACACTCATATTCGGCTGGTTCAAGATGGCGATCAAATGGCCTGTGTGAATCTCATCCAGCAGTTCATGGAGCGGTTCGCTATCGACGACCGAGTCGGCGACCAAGATCCAATTGTCGTGGCTGTTGAGCCAGCTTCGAAGTGAACTGATGAGGTCTGAGGCCTTGCGAAATGTCGTCTGCCGAAGGGGAAGTTGTTGTGCCGCACGCAGGAGCGAGTCGTGCCACGTGACCGACGAAGTGCCATTCAGAATCACAACCTGAGAATCCTGTGAAGCCACACGCTGCACGAGTTCCATCACCAGTCGAGTCCGGCCGACTCCTCTCGGACACGCGAGAGCGGGATCGACGCCAATGAGCAGACGTTTCTCGGTCGAGAGTCGCGACTCCAGTGAGCGCAGCAAGGCATCACGACCGAGTAACGGACTCGGTCGCCAGGCATTGTCGGCAGGTGTCGGAAAGGTCATCATTTGGCTTTCGGTGTCGCGATTCATTCCCCGGTTGTGGCATCACGGCAGGCTGCGGATGCCGTGGGTCAGGGATCAAAGTCCATCACCCATCCGCGCTGTCGGGAGGTGTCATTCACAGAACTCACCGTAGCGTGGGGAGACGGATTATCGTGGGGTGGCGCACTCAACTGTCGCAGCCGTGAGCGGATGCGATCCGCCTCGCGCTCCCGGCGTTTGACGAGCGAATCACGCACCCGATTCAGGTCCAGGATGCCCGAGGAGACATCGGATTCGCTGGACGCAATCCGTTGCAGTCTGGTCAAACGGGTCTCGTAACCAACCCGTTCCGCCTCGGCCAGAATGTCGAGCTGAATCGACTCTGACAGTAACGCTTGAACGGCTTGAAGTTCTCGCCCAAAGTCATTCCGCTGACGACTTCGATCGAGGTTCAGAATCTCTTGGAGTGCGTCGCGTTCCTCACTCGTCC
>JANOKO010000816.1:0-1630 GCA_031419335.1 Planctomycetota bacterium | reverse complement strand
CGCGCGGCGGCGGTTGGTCTCGTCGATGGCTAGCTGCATGCTGTCCGTGACACGGTCGGCATATAAAAACACCTCAGCGTTGACGTTCCGGGCAGAGCGGCCAATGGTCTGGATCAGGCTGGTCGCGCTGCGGAGGAATCCCTCCTTGTCGGCATCGAGGATGCACACCAGCGACACCTCGGGCAGGTCCAGCCCCTCGCGCAGAAGGTTCACGCCGATCACCGCATCGAAGACACCCTCGCGGAGTTCGCGCAGCACCTCGACCCGCTCGATCGCGTTGAGTTCCGAGTGCAGCCACTCGCAGCGGATGCCCTCCTCTTTGAGGTAACCCACGAGGTCTTCGGAGAGCCGTTTCGTGAGAGCGGTCACGAGCGTGCGTTCGCCGCGCTCGGCCCGCTTCTTGATTTGCTCGATGAGGTGCGGCACCTGGCCCCGCGCGGGGTGGATGTGAATCACCGGGTCGACCAAACCCGTCGGGCGGATGATCTGCTCGACGATCTCGCCCTCGGCTTGGTCGAGTTCCCAGTCGGCGGGGGTGGCTGTGACGAAGACCGTCTGGCCCCGGCGGGCGTCCCACTCGTCGAACTTCAGCGGGCGGTTGTCGAGGGCCATCGGCAGCCGGAACCCATGCTCGACCAGCGTCCCCTTGCGAGCCTGGTCCCCGTTGTACATCGCGCGAATCTGCGGCACCGTGGCGTGCGACTCGTCCACGAATAATAAGAAGTCCTCGGGAAAGAAGTCGTATAACGTCGCTGGAGCCTCGCCCTTCTTGCGGTTGGCTAAGGCCCGAGAGTAGTTCTCGATCCCCGGACAGAACCCGATCTCACGCAGCAGCTCGAGGTCATGCCGCGTGCGGGCGGCGAGGCGCTGCGCCTCCAGCAGCTTCCCCTCGGCCTGAAACTTGGCGAGTTGTTGATTGAGTTCGATTTCGATTTCTTCGAGAGCCGCATCGATCCGGCTTTGAGGCAGGACGAAATGCTTGGCCGGATAGATATAGACATCAGTCAACGGCTTCGAACTTTCGCCGCTTACGGGATTGATAATCGAGAGCTTCTCAATCTCATCCCCCCAGAGTTCGATGCGGTAGCAGAACTCCTCATAAGCGGGCCAGACCTCGATCACATCGCCGCGCACGCGGAACTTGCCGCGTGCCAGATCGAAGTCATTCCGCTCGTAATGGATGTCGACGAACTTGCGAAGAATCTCATCGCGATTGACCTCGGTCCCGACATGTAGCGGGACCATCATCTCTAGATAGTCCTTCGGCGACCCCAACCCGTAGATGCACGACACACTGGCCACCACGATCACATCCCGCCGCGACACGAGAGCACTGGTGGCCAAGAGCCTCAGTCGGTCGATCTCCTCGTTAATCGACGAGTCCTTCTCGATATAGATATCCCGCTGCGGGATGTAGGCTTCGGGCTGGTAGTAGTCGTAATAGCTGACGAAATAGCTGACCGCGTTGTTGGGGAAGAACTCCCTGAACTCGCCATAAAGTTGGGCTGCGAGGGTCTTGTTGTGACAGAGTACCAGTGCGGGGCGCTGGGACTGCTGAATGATGTTGGCCATCGTGAAGGTCTTACCGGTCCCAGTCGCACCGAGGAGAACCTGGGATTTTTTGCCTTCC
>JANOKO010000815.1:0-2114 GCA_031419335.1 Planctomycetota bacterium | reverse complement strand
TGCACGAGATGTCGCCGATTTTGAGATTCTCGGAAAGACCAGTTTCACAACGTCATGCCGTTGGGGTGTGAATGGTTACTTCTGGATGTTTCCTCGCGGCCGCTCCAACGGGACATGCTCGCAATGGTTGCTTGAACACGTCATGGCGTACCGTGAGGTTACGTCTTCACTGCCCCGCCCACTTTCACGGGGAGAGGGCATCGATGACTGCCTGGCTACATTTGGAACTTTTGGCAAACTCGACCGCAGTCTGTTGTTTCCCCCCCGGATAACCGCAACGAAGGGTCACATCGGCACCATGCTTTCTCAGCAGCTGGATCATCTCGATTTGGGGATCGGGTGCCCCGGGTTTGTGGCTGTAGCCAACCTGTAACGCAATGCGCAAGGGGGACACCCCGTCCGTGGACAACGCATTGACATCGATCTCTTTCGAATGTGAAGTCAGCAGGTATTCCACAATCTCGTAGGAACCGCGTGAGACTCCCCATTGCAGGGGGGTGTAACCCCGAGCATTCCGATCATTCAGAGTGGCTCCGTGAGAGAGCAGCAATTCAATGACTTCGTGGTTGTCCAGGGGAGGCAGAGCCGACGCGTCATAAAGTGATTTGGGATCTCCATACCTCCCCAATTGATTGTATATAGTGACTGCTCGATGAATGGCGGGATAAGCAGTTTCCGGGGGATTCACGTCCATTTTCGCTCCTCGCGACAGCAGGAGCTTCACCGTTTTCTCAGCCCCGGCTGCGGCTGCCGCGTCGAGAGGAGATGCGTACTCGTATGGGGTTGGAATCACTTGACTGGGAGACTTCTTCGGACCCTCACCGAGAATGTTAATATCCGCGCCGGAGTCCAGTAGCAGCGTCAACACTTCCAAGGCGTCTGATCTCGCTGCGACATGGACGGGAGATTCCAGACTCCATTTCGCTAAGTGACTCCACGAGGCCCCATGCTTCAAGAGAATCTTGGCCGATTCGAGTTCATTGAAATGAGCCGCCGCAAACAATGCCGTCTCACCCAATGGATTGGTCGCGTTGGCCAGCCCAGGTTGATGCTCGAGTCGTTTCGAGAGTTTATCGACCCTCCTGAGCGTGACATCGATTTCGACTTTCGTGATCTCCTCTCTCGTGAACTCTTTGTCCTGTCCATCGGCCAGGAGACTGTCACTCGATGCCCTTGGAACCATGCGACAGACTCCTGAGATGACCAGCAGCAGTCCCAGGATCACCGGGCAACATCGCTTCCATGTGAAAATCCGCACCGCACTGTCCTGACTTTGGAAACGAGTCTCATCCCTGAACGCCTTCCAGCACAAGGGAAGCGTGGGATCAGGCATGTCATCCGGGCAATGCACCTACATCTTCACCGCCCCGCCTTCTTTGACGGGGAGTGGATGTCCGAGAGTATCTTTGTTCGGCTGGAATCCATCGCCCGCGACATCGACAAAGATCGGATTCGAGACGGCTGTGGGCGGTTGCTTGCCGTACTCGGGTCCAGCGACGGGGCCCAGAAGGGACTTCTCACCCGCTGCCACAACGATGAGATGGGCATCGCTTTCGAGTTCCAGCTTGACGGTCCGCTCGAACTTCGTGACCTTGTCGCTGAAAGCCTCCGAGTGCTTCGCGCGAGTGTAATCGTGTGCGGCGACGATCCGTCCATTCGCCAAGACAAAGACACGGTCGATGTCGAACCAGTTGGGGCACTGGACCTTGATGCTCAGTTCGACCGACTTCGACTTCGCAGTGAGCGATTGGCCGCTGGTGACACGGGCTTCAGACCCCGTCTCATGGGCATAGACTTCCAGGAACGGTCCGTTCGACATCACTAACCGGCCTTGCTCGCTGGCATGCACCATCTCCAGGGTCTTGATCTGGGACGGATCATCCGTCGACGACTGGATCCAGTTGCGATACCCGCCCGAACCGTGGAAGTTGTAGTGGGCGTCGGTGTTCACCACGCCGTAGATCCGATGTCCCTGGTTCAGCAGTTGCAGCCAATTAAAGACCGTGTTGTTGTAGACCTTGTCGCTGTAGACCTCGGTCGGTTGCATTCCGAGAATCGTGTGAATGGGGTGGACTTCGATCACGTCCATGAAAGCGAAGCTCTGCGCATGCCCC
>JANOKO010000814.1:0-2575 GCA_031419335.1 Planctomycetota bacterium | reverse complement strand
ACTCAAGCCCTGGGCTGGCCTTCAGAGTCCGATCCATGGTCCCCAGTGAGGCAGGAACACACACAGTCCCACTCCCGCTGCCATCATCGCCCCGACCAGAACTGCCGCGGCGGCGGCGTCTTTGGCCACTCGGGCCCATTCGGAGTGTTCAGGACTGACGTGATCGATGATGGCTTCGAGGGACGTGTTGACCAGTTCGAGTCCGATGACCAGCCCGATGGCCAGCAGCAACACCGCCCATTCGGCGGGTGCCAACCCCGACACCCAGGCGAGTGTAACGACCGACACACCGCAGACGACGTGAACTTGCATGCTGGACTGCGTACGACAGGCCCGGAACAGTCCGGAGAATGCCACCGCGAACTTTGACTTCCAAAGGTGTGGTCTGTCGGGACTCGTCATAACCAGGGAACCGAACGGGGGGCTCGTCAATGTGTGATGCCGAAGGATGGTCGCAAGTGTCCAGTCCTCGGGACTGGTCTGACCCAACCAGCGGGGATGAGCCATCGATTCTCATCTTCGCCGGGATTGCCTACCCTACTTCAATCCAGGAGTCTCTGTGATCCGGGGATCACCCGCCACTGTTCTCCTCTTGCATTGCCGGATTCTCTCATGCTCACATTCGAAGGTTGTCTGGCTCGGCGGGAACGATTGTGGGACTCCCTCCCCGTGGATGTCGAGTGGATCCTCGTGGCAGACCCCCGGCATGTCCAGTACCTGGCGAACTTTTGGGTCCAACCGCTGAGCTTCTCGGGGGGTGAACGAGGGTGGTTATGTCTGGAACGCAGCGGGCGGACGACACTCCTGGGTGATAACTTCGCACTCCGGGCCGGAGTTCACAAGGCGTACGTCGATCGCGAGATCGTCGAGAAATGGTACGACCACAAACACGCGGTCAGCAATCGCGATCATGCGCTGCTCAATGCCCTGCGGCAGTTGCAGCCCGAGCTGCGAGGCCGTCGCGGACTGATCGAAGCAGAGGCTCTGCCGGTGGCGGCGGGGGATTTGCTGGCCTTGCCGCCGGAGTCCCGGAATGCCTCACAAGAGGTCGCCGATGGACCGGTTTTCACCGATCTGGGCACAGCCTTGCGAGTGGTCCGCCGTCGCAAGGAGCCGGATGAGATCGCCCTCTTACGACAGTGCATGCGCGGCGGTGAAGCGGGCATGGTACGGGCCAAGGAACTGATCCGCCCCGGTGTGACGGAACTCGAACTCTACAGATCTGTGGCCGATGCCAGCATCGCCGGGGCCGGTCGTCCTGGTCTGGTCTATGGGGACTTTCGAGCCACAAATGCCACCAAATCCAAAGTTGGTGGACTCCCCACCGACTACACGTTGCAAGCGGGAGATCTGTATATCCTCGACTTTTCAGTGGTCCTGGATGGCTATCGCGGCGACTTCACCAACACGTTTGCCGTGGGAGCCATCTCTCCGGCGTTGCGCGAGATGCACGCTCTCTGTGTCGCCGGGATGCGGGGCGGGGAAGCGGTCCTCAAGGCCGGTGTGGCGGCCAGTTCAGTCCATGCTGCGGTCTTCAAACCGTTCGCAGCTGCCGGACGCCCCGAGCTGTTTACTCACCACGCCGGACATGGGATCGGCTTGGCACATCCCGAACCGCCGATCCTGGTTTCCGAGAGTACCGATGTCCTGGAAGCCGGGGATGTCATCACTCTGGAGCCTGGGGCCTATGCCGAAGGGATCGGTGGCATGCGGATTGAGCATAATTACCTCATCACGTCCGCAGGGTATGAACGAATGACCCAGCATGTCATCGGCCTCGACTGACAATCCGGATCTGCTCCGCATGAGATCGCGCGCATGCCCCATGATTCCCCAGCACTGTTGGGTGGTACGCCGGTTCGTCCGGCAGGAGCCCCGGTGTGGCCTCGGCGGACCTTGGAGACTGACCAGGTCTTGAACTGGCTGCGGAATTCCGGCGACTGGGGGCGTTACCATGGTCCGCATGCGGCGAGCCTGATCTCCGCGCTAGCGAAGTCGATGTCTCTCGAGCACATTCATCTTTGTTCGAGCGGGACCGCTGCGGTGGAACTCGCCTTGCGAGGTTGCCAGATCGGGCTGGGAGATGAAGTCATCCTCTCGGCGTACGACTTTAAGGCGAACTTCACCAATGTCCTGTTGCTGGGGGCCACACCGGTGTTGGTCGACTGTCGAGCCGCTGACGCACAGCTCGACGTGATACAGCTCGAGGCCGCCTGCACCGAGAAGACCAAGGCGATCATCGCGACTCATCTACAGGGGGGGCTGGTGGACATGCCCGCACTCCGCCAGATGGCTGTCTCGCGCGGAATCGCAGTGATCGAAGATGTCTGTCAGTCACCCGGTGCCATCGTAGCTGGGAAGCCCGCTGGCACATGGGGAGCCGCGTGTACCCTCAGTTTCGGCGGCTCCAAGCTCGTGTCAGCCGGGCGCGGCGGGGCGGTCCTCACGGCGCGGGCTGACATCTCCCAGCGGATTCGGCTCTATTCTCAGCGAGGGAACGACGCTTATCCCCTCTCCGAGATGCAGGCCGCCATGTTGCTCCCGCAATGGCAGCACCTGGACCGTGATCACAGCC
>JANOKO010000813.1:0-6574 GCA_031419335.1 Planctomycetota bacterium | reverse complement strand
GCTCTGGCTCCGGCCCGTCTGTCGCGGTCGTGTCGAGTAATTCACCCGGCCTCCCCGCGATGGCGTTTCGCATGGCCCAGGCGATCTCCGCCCGAGCCTCGTCCAACTCAATCCGCATCGCCTGCACTTCACGGGTGAGCCGATCCACCGACTCCGCCAGCTGAGATTGCTCAACGTGCTTTGGTTCCGCCGGTGCCGGGGTTGTTCGACTTCGAGGGGGCATGTCCCGCTCACCATGCCACAATTCGTGGCATCGAGCAACAACCTTTTTGCCGATCACGAGTTATGCACTGGCTGAGTTCGCGAGGCTAACGGATTGCTGTCACGAAAGTTTGGAGGGACGTCATTGGAGTTCCACAAAATGAAAATTTGACTCTTGCGTTTTTGAGTAGTGACGGATATTTTTTGAAACATAGTCTCAGCAGTGGTCATTCGACCAACTCTTTCGAATTCAACACATCAACTGAACCGGGGCGGCCATGGTCCTGACAGTACTTGTTCGTCGTGCATTTGAAAATATCGCGAAGTCGATGAGCCACTCCCGGCGACGCAGCCGTGTCAAGGAGCCTGTGGCTGCCCTGGAGAGTCGAATGTTGCTCAGCGGATCATCTGATCCGTCATCACTAATGAGCATGATGTATGGGATGCCCGGAACAACTGGAGGGGCATCGGGGAACACCACCACCACGACTTCTGGATCGACATACTCCTCCCCTTATGTCATGCCCGGAACAACTACGGGTGGAACAACTACGGGTGGGACAACTACGGGTGGGACAACGGTAAGCGCACAACAACGGTACAACGACGCCATCGCAGCGGCGAAAACAGCCTTCGATAGTGCCATCGCAAAGGTCAACGAAGATCTCGACAAGCGTGATGAAACACGAGCGGCAGAGCTGGCAGCCAAGAAGCAGGCGGCGGATCAAAAAGTGTCTGACGCAGTCACGGCGATTCAGAACTCGGTGACTGATTCCGAACAAGCACATGCCGACAAGGTCGCTGGAATACTGCTTGCCGTTGCCGACACCGAGAAGAAGGGGCAGGATTACCAGGCCGCAATCGCCAAGCTGGGAAGTGACGAACAGGCCGAAAAGGCCACAGCCTCAGCGAAACGAAATCAGCTCGTCGCCAAAGCCAAAGCGGACAAGGATCTCGCAATTGAACAAGCAGAGAATACCCTGACGACAGCCGGAGAACAGATCGGTGCGGCGTATGACACGGCGATTGACACAGCCAAGGCGGGGTTTGATACAGCGGTCGCGACCGCTGCACAAACCTTCGCGGCAACCGCAGCTGCGGCACTGAGCGCTGCAAACTCCGCCATTGAGGGGGCCGAGTCTGCTTACACGTCCGCACTCTCTTCATTGGCTTCATCGCGAGACGCGGCGATTAGCGGATTGTCGCAATCTTATGACCCGATGATTGTCAGCCTCGACTCGATCTACCAATCTCAGTTGGCCGCTGAGAATGCATCGTTTCAAGCGACGCTGGATGGAATTCTGAACGGGTTTACGGCTCAGATTCAGTCTTTGCGTGACGCATACGATTCCTCGGTGAACACAGCCAACGATGATTTTGAAGATGCCATCCAGACCGCAGATGATGGTTACGACGATGACGTTCAAACGGCGTTCGACGACCATCAGACCAGCGTGACGAACGCCGTTGCCACTTTTGACTCGACGGTGACTGGCCTTGACACGTCATTCGATGGCAAGGTGGAAACTGCGGCGACAACCTATGACACTGAGACCGATCAGGCCGACACCGACTACGCGACAGAGATGACGCGGATTCAAACTGCGTATGATACGGAAGTCGCCCGAGCCACGGGCGTTAAGAATACCTTTTACGCGACGAAGCCGCAGCAATACGCGCAAGACGTGAAGGATGCGGCTCAGGCATGGGCCGATAAGATCAACACGGCTCAGAAAGCCTATCGTGATCAAATGCCGGGGATTGCGTCAGCACACTTGGACGCCATCATTGGCGCTGTCACCGTCCTCAAGGATATGGGGGATTCCGGAATTAATGCACTCGTGTCTGCGGCTATGAACGCAATTCAGCAGGAGGCGAACTCCGCACGAGACACGTATCTCACCGCCGTCAGTGCTCCAATAGGCTCCGGAGGCACTTCGATGGCTGACTACATGGCGTATATGGCTGCATTTCAGGCGCAGCAGAAGGCTGCCGTCTTGGGATATGTTGGAACAGTCGGAGGTAAGGCAGCATCCGAATTCAACACGATGAAGAGCGCGATCGTCGGATTGCTAAACGCGCTGAAGGCCCAGATCGTCGGCGCCGTTACTTCCACCGGGACTGCGGACGTGACCTACACGGTTGCGGAAACCAATCTGCGAGTCGCCATTTTCGAAGCCGACGAAGGTGGTCAGGCTGCGTTCATGTCGGCTGTGGGTGGCTTGCAAAGTGCTCTCTTGACCGCTGTTCATGGGACAGAGGCGACGTACGGGCGCGATATGGCCGCTGCGATTCGCCAACGAGACGACGACCGTGCATCCGCAGAAAAGAAGCGATCAATCGATAAGTCGACCGCCGGAAAGAAGTATGTTGATACCGTTGCCGAAGCAGAACGCAGCTATGTGAAGGACTACACAACTGCCTGGGAGTCGTTGCAAAACAAGTTGATGGACGCTCGTGACACCTTGTATGACGATCTTGCCACCGCCGAAACGACGTGGACGGATGCATTGAACACGGCGGATCAGGATTGGGTTGATACCACCACGACCGCCGCATCGACCTACACCAGTGGTGTGGTCGGCGCTCGGACCTCCGCATTGTCGTCCATTCAGTCGGCCCTCACGTCGCACGTATCGAATATCTACTCTGCGTGGATCGCGGCCATGCAGCGAGCCTATCCAGCTGCCACGGACCTGTCGGCATTCACATCGGCCTGGCAATCCTATTCGCAATCCGTCGCGGGAGCCTGGTCCGGGATGGCCTTTGCTGTTGACGGGGCGATCAATAGCTACGACACCTCCATCACGGCGGCATCGAACGCCAACCTGATCTCTGCCGCACAAGCCGGTCACACTGCGGCCTCGGCCATGGCTCAGGCGGAAGCGGCTCGGTTGGCTGCTGCGGCACAAGCACTTCGCACATTCGACACGTCCAGAACCCAGGCGGCAGTCAAAGCGGCGAACGACGAGGTCAAGGCCGAAACCGAAAAGGATCAAGAAGCCGCAGCGGCCGAAAAGAAAAAGAATGATGGAGAGGCCACGGAGTACAACACCATCGTGAAAGTTGCCGATGCAATGATCGAAAAAGCGACGGCTGATGTGGCCAACGTCAAAGAAGGTGAAGGCACACGCTACCTGGGAACTGCCTATGCCGAAGCCCAGGCGATTCAAGCAGCCTCAGCTGCCAACTCGGCGATCGAAGCCGCCCGTCAAAAGGAAGAAGCTAAGAATGCAGCGGAAGCGGCGAACGTTCGAGTTATCGCCTTCACAGATCTGATCATGTCCCAAAAGATCGCAGCCTTTGAGAAGGCCATTGATCTAGCAATTCGGGCCGTGCAGCAGCACATCTCCGATCTCGGATCGTTGAACACCCCGGAGATTCTTCAGGAATTGACAACGCTCCAGACCGCCGCCGGAAGTGCTCAAATCCCATCGTTTATCTCCATGGTTTCGATGCACGCGATGACCGCAGAGAGCCATTTCGCGAAAGCCAAAACCGGAGCCCTAAATATCTTCAATGATGCAACGCTCGCTAAAACGATGTTCCAAAGCATGTACAGACATCTTGCAGGCGGTGATTGGCTCCGGGCGGATCATGTCGCTAAAAAGTTGATGGATATGATGGCGAATAGAGTTCCTTTGGTTGGTCAAAACGGCCAGCCTATTGGAGCTTGGGAGGTGGAAACTGGGCTCGTGTATCGTAGTGGCAAGAATTCATTCGACAGAACTGTCTCGAAGACAAAAACATACGACGAGGTCATGGCAGAGGATAGTGCCAATGGCTTGACCAATGATGTCCAAAAATGGGATGTCTTTTTCGGCCTCTTCCACCCCGTCGATGCGCCTGACCCTGGAACTCAGACTTACTCTTACATAGCCATCAACTTCGTCATCAGTGAGGAACGCCTGGCCCAGCAGGGTGGAGTGGTCAGCGATGTTCTGATCACGATGCAAGTCGCCACCGAACTTGTCGGGATCGTTGACCCCACTGGAATCGCGGACGGTCTGAATGCCGCTGTGCTGCTCGCTGACGGCCAATACGCGGACGCCGCCATCGCCACAGCCAGTATTTTGGTCCCGTTCGGAGCCGAAAAAATCGCCAAGGCCGTCCGCCGCGCTCCCGTGGGGCAAGTGGACGAAATCGCTGGCGTGTTGCACGATTCGGCGGCGGTAGCCCAAGCCAGGGTTGCCAAGACAACCCAGAACTCAGGCCAACTCACTGCCAGGGCTGGAGACATCAAAGCAGGGGCAATTTGTCCGGGTTCAAGCTGCTTTGTGGATGGCACCTTGGTGCTGGTCGACACCCCACTGCCAATGTTGGCCACATCAACATCGGAGTCGAGCTACGACGCATTGGTGGCTTTGGGGGCCTTCGGCACGATGATCGCCTTGACCGTCAAACCGACAGCCACCGAGTCCGGTTCTATCCGCAGACGAAAGCGTCGTCCCATGACGGACTGGCCACAATTCTCGTGAGCCGATTGGCATTCTTGCGAACCACTGAATACCATCTCATTTCATTCCGATTGGTGACTTCATGAACCAGAGCCTCTCCCAAAACACGTCGCCCAGTCCCATCTCGTGGGTTCGGCGGATGGCTATTCTCACCTGTCTGGTTGTCGGACTCGTGTTCGCGTCACGTGCGGCAACGGGACCAGCGCATGCGACTACTGCTTCACCATCGAACGTGGCTTCGCAGGTGGCGATTGAACAGATTCAGTTGGGCCAACGGGTGGTTGGGCGTAACCCGCTCCGAGAGCAGACTCAGGCACCGGCTGTGATCGACCGAGCCACATGGCGGCGAATCGATTTGGAAACCAACCAAAGGGGCGTGAAGTACGACCTCTCGTTCCTGCGACCAATGTCGTGGCTTGAAACGCACGGCGAGGTCGAAGGAGGAACTTTCCATCTTGTGATGCATGAGATCGGCATCGACGGTCCAGCCCGAGTTGTATGTATCACCGAGTGCCCGGTCATTGAACCGGACGATGATTCAGGTCGCTCGGTCGTCACCGGAACGATGAGCCACCCGGCTGAGAATGTCCTGTCGGTGTCGATCGAAGGAGAGCCCGAGCCCTTGGGTGTCACGACCACGCATCCGATGTGGAGCGAAGACCAGCTGAGCTTCGTCGTCGCGGGTGACCTGAAAATCGGCGAACGCCTCCGCCGCTCCGACGGCACCCTCACCCAGGTCACCCGTATCACCCCCCACACTGGCCCCCCGGTGATGGTGCATAACTTGGAAGTGGATGGCGAGCATGTGTACTGCGTGGGAAGAGATTCACTGCTGGTTCACAACACTTGCACTTTTGTTGACCAAATGTCAGCGGAAGAGGCCGAGCGATATAGAAAGTACTGGCAGAAGGATCTCCCGGCCCAAGTAACACCAGGAACAACCACGATATCTCGTCCCCAATTGTCAACAGATGGAAAATACACATATCGGGCCGATGGCCACTATGATGAGTATGGCAGACTCCGTGCGAGGACTGACTATTCTACTCACCCAAGCACAGGAACTCCTCATCCTGACCCGCACCATCACTTGAGGAATCCATTGTTCGGTGACAAGACTGCAGATGGATTCAAGACAGGGAATATCAAGGAATGGACCCCGGGTCACGTTCCCGGAGCTTACGGAGAATAGATCATGAAGTTCTTGGAAACTCTTCGCAAGAAAATCGCTGACTTCGAGTATGGATACTGCGGAAGGATTGTCAGTCTGTTAATTTCAGAAACAGATGAAGGCTTGGACTTCGAAATCGCGATGACGTACGGCTTGAAATGGTTGATATCGTTCCGCTGCACAAATGTTGAGAAGATTAGTTTGAATGCAACGGGTTGGAGAATGTGGCTTGATGAACCGCTGATTAGTGAAGATTCACTCGGGCGTTTCTGTTTCCATGATGAGTTGAACGGATCTCACTGGACTTGCGGCGAACCAACAATGATTACCGTGTCCGAGCAGTCGAAATCTCAAGCGGCAATATCTTGGAAGTCGGAATCCGCAGGAACGCCATCCAGGAGACAAGCATTAGGTATACCCAGTCAGATGCCAGACTAGCGCGCGGTACAATAACTCTTCAGGTGAACGAGGGGTGGCCCTCACGGAAATGCAGGGTAAAAGGTGTCATGGGTATCAGGAACCGTTCTTTACCGCGTGGTTGACGAGAACAATCGAGAAGTACGATGGGCCGTCGGCCTCTTAGTTGTGGGGGCCACGCTACACCTCCTCCGGTCTCAACTCCCAACTCTCATCCTTACACACAAGTCTCCGATTTCATGGCACGACATTTGCGCAGCATCAAAGAGGACTGATGGTTCTTGGCGGCGCAAGGAGGGGTGTCATGGCGGATTGGATTGCGGCGGAG
>JANOKO010000812.1:0-2968 GCA_031419335.1 Planctomycetota bacterium | reverse complement strand
GCTGAGTGCGGGGAGTTTGGAAGGCATGAGCAGTCCATCGCAGACACAGCTTGAACATGTGCGGGACGGGCTGCACATCGGAGAGGCCGAAGACTGACCTCCTCAACGGAATATTACTGAGCCCAAGTAGCAATTCCCAGACTTGTGAGAGCCACTCGCGTAGATACTGCAGTCATTTCATGAGGCCATTCTGCCTGAACTTTGCCCTCTACCAAGTGCTGAAGTGGCCGTGTGGGTAATCCGCCCAAACGGGGGTGGGAGATTCGAATTGTCCGACAACTGTCCCTGCATGGGGATACGCCCACACGGGTCTGCTCTCGTCCCCAAAGCGTGCGATCAACCACAATGCTGCAGAGCTTCAGACGGGGAAAGCTGCCAGTCGAACGAGAGAGTGCAGGTTGTACCCTGCAATCGACTGCGCATCGTGTAACACCGTATTGCTGAAAGAAATCCGACGAGACATTCCGTGTGAGTTGGACACGCCAGAGTGGCCTTCTTGCAAGACATTGATTGCTTGTCATTCGCACAGCACTTCGCGAACCGGCAAAAACTGGCGGAAAATTCGAAAAAGGTGACATGATCGGATTGACGGGCAGAATCCCCACGCTAAATTTCGATCCGTGGGTTTCACGCCCACAACGCTCTTTGAGATCTGGTTCAATGTGGGTTTCAGACCCAAAGCCATGCAGTCACGGCTTCACAAGACAGCCTCTTGATCGTGTTCTCCCGGCATGCCCGCAACCCCCGAAACATTCATCACTGGTGAGATCAAGCGAACGCTCGATGAGCGGTTCCGCCTGACCTTGCCAGCGGAGTTTGCGGCGGCCATCACGGACGAAAAAGGGAACACCATCATCGCGAAGGAACGCTACGGCTGTCTCAGCTTGTGGCGAGCCAGTGACTGGCAACAGCGGATCGACGACGGAGTCGCTCTGATCCGCCAAAAGATTCAGATGGGCAAGATGGAGCAGAAGTGGTCCGAGGTGCAACGCCTCGGTCGGCTGCTCTCCACCCGGTCCCAAGAGACGCAGCTGGCCAACCGGTCGCGGCTCTTGATTCCCGAAGGCTTTCGCGAATTCCTGGATGTCGACAAGAACCAGGACGTGATGGTGGTCGGGGCGGTCGTCTGTGTCGAGGTCTGGAACCCCAAAGCGTGGATGGAGCAACTGCGACAGGACATGCCGGACTTTGGTCCGCTGTTTAAGAGCCTCACGGATTGAGGACCGAACGCGGCGTCGGGCAGTCTGATTCGATTGGAAAAACGGGCAGCGTCAGCACACGGATGTGGCTGCGCCCCAGGGATGCGAAAGCGGCCTGGCGCTCTCCGTTTTTCCAATCGTCGCGGTTCTCTGTTCACACCTGATTTCAAGCGTATGCAACATGACAGCACGTCTGGGAACAGTGAACGATGCGGAACACTCAGTAACTCCATTCGGGTCCCCACAACTCGACGGAGCAGGGACGGCAGAGGGCAAGGACGCCACCCGCATCGGCCACACTCCCAGGCGTGTTTTTATGGAATCGGCATGAGCCTGCGAGCGTCAGCCGGATGGTGAAGTGCCGTATATCACTCGATAAGCCATCCAGCTAACGCTGGACGCGCGCCAGGCAACGCACGGCCCTTATGGACCAGAGCCTCGTCAAGACGATCAATGGGGGTCGCGGAATTCGTAAGAATTCTGATGGCTAAAGTCTTACAACTTCAGCGACCCACACATCAAGTCTTGACGCAGCACTCGACTCCCATGCAGTTCTCAGGCGGGCCGGGGATTGTTCTCAAAACCGCTGCGGAGCAACCCCCTTGCCTGACACGCCTCGACCATCGGTCGACTTGACCGGTCGAACCGGAGAACGTCACGACTTTGCATGGCTAGCCGTCCGTTGGACTGTGATTCACGCCGTGACATTGGTCATCGTCATGGGTCTACTGATCCTGGCGGAGTGGAAGCTCAAGCCGATATTCAACGGGTTTGATCTCGAATTGCCCTGGTCACTCAAGTCACAAATGCGTTTGTTGAATTGGCTGATCGATCGGCCATTGTCAACGTGGCGATGGCTCGGTCCGTTCGCTTTGACCGCAGTCAGCCTTTCACTCGGTGCCGACTTCTACATTTGTGGTTGGCTCCAGAGCCAATGCAGCCGCCGTACGGCTTGGGGATGGGCGTTCGCCGTAGAATGCGTTGTGCTACTCCCGCTGCTGGGGCCATTACTTATGCTGGCTAAGCTCATGCGAGAACTCTCGTAGACGAGGAAATTCAGAGACCGAGTTCCCAAACTCCGGCGAGCGCGAAGCGCCGCTCACACCCCGACCGGTTGGAGCGGGCACTTCGAGGCCACGAAAGTTTCGATTCGGCCATCCTCATCGAAGGCGACTGTGACCGTCCTTCGGGACGCGATGTGGCCAGTGGTGAGGACTTGGCCTAACCCATATCTCGGGTGCCGGACCTGCATGCCGGATTGGAAACCGATCGGAATGTTGACGGTTTCTGTCCGACCGGTCAGGAGGCTGGCGGCTGTGGTGAGAGTGGGCGGGGGGGGGAGTAGCTGTTTCTTTGTGCGTGGCGAGTTCAGGGTTGAGGGCTGAGCCGGAGAGGGAGGGAGGGAGGCAGGCCCCACCTCGTCTGGTTCGTCCAACGACTCCGTCACGGACGAAAGCCCCTTCGCAAGAACGGCTGTTCGTCGCGGAGGGACAAACACCACCTCTGGCACCTGACTCCCGTCTCCCGCATCCAGACCCTCCTGCGACACATCGATCACATCATCATGCGGATCCCAGGTCGGCATCTTGAAGCTGTTGCCGATGCCATAGACCGACTCTTGCAGTTCCTGTCGATGCGGGAACTCGGACAAGAATAAGCTCGGGACCGAGGTCAGCAACCTTCCTCGGATCGCGCGAACGGCGGTGTGGGTCAGGAACAACTCTCGCTTGGCTCGGGTCATGCCGACAAACATCAAGCGGCGTTCTTCT
>JANOKO010000811.1:0-3116 GCA_031419335.1 Planctomycetota bacterium | reverse complement strand
TGCTGGTCACCGATCGGATGCTGGGCACCTGCTTCTTCATCCCGTCCGGGGTGGTGGTCAACGACACTGCTCCCACGGTCGGTGGGGGCCAGCCGCTGTTGTGGCAGCACCTGTTCTGGTTCTACTCGCATCCGGCGGTGTACATCATGCTGCTCCCCGCGATGGGGATGGTCAGCGACATGCTGGCTTGTATGAGCCGCAAGCCGATCTTCGGGTACAAGCCAATGGTGTACTCGATGGCCGCGATTGCAGGACTGGGGTTCATTGTGTGGGGACACCACATGTTCATCTCGGGGATGAATCCGGCACTGGGGATGACGTTCATGATCTCCACCGTGATGATTGCCCTCCCCTCAGCGGTCAAGGTGTTCAACTGGATCGGCACGCTGTGGGGAGGCCATCTGGTGTTCAACACTGTAATGCTGAACTGCATCGCGTTCGTGTCGTTGTTCATCGTCGGCGGCCTGTCGGGGATCTTCATGGCGGCTGTGCCTGTCGATATCTACATCCACGACACCTACTTCATCGTGGCCCACTTCCACTACGTGTTGTTTGGTGCGACGCTGTTCGGATGCTTCGGAGCGATCCCGTTCTGGTTCCCGAAGATGTATGGCCGGATGATGAATGAGAAGCTCGGGCAGTTGCACTTCTTCCTGACATTCATCGGGTTCAACGGGACATTCTTCCCGATGCACTTGCTGGGGGTATCGGGGATGCCTCGGCGGTATGCGGACCCGTACTTGCACCAGTACCTGGAACACCTGCTCCCGATGAATCAGTTGATGACCTGCTGTGCGATCCTGATGGGGTTTGCCCAGTTCATTCTGCTGTTCAACTTCTTCTACAGCCGGAGTTTCGGTCCGAAGTGCGGACGCAACCCGTGGAACGCGAACGGCCTGGAGTGGAGCGCCCCATCTCCCCCAGGTCATGGCAACTTCGAGTCTGTTCCGATTTGCTATCGCGGGCCGTACGAGTACTCCGATCCGAACCACAGCGAAGACTTCTGGTTGCAGACCGATCGTCCCGCACCGAAGACTAGTGTCAACCCGCCGCAGGTCGCGGCTCACTGAGTCAATATCGGGAGGGCGAAGCTCCTGCTGAGCCGCGAGCCAGAGAAGACGATCGAACCTCGTAGCGGCTCGGCAGGAGCCACGCCCTCCCGACTCCCAACCCCCAAACCCCGACTCCCAACTCCCGCCCCCCCATGCCCGAAGTCCGTTTCCGCCCCTGGCTCCATCGATACGCCGCCGCAACACTCGGCGTGGCGCTCGTAACGGTCGTGTTCGGAACGTTGGTGACCTCGATGAAGGCGGGAATGGCCTTTCGCGACTGGCCGACTTCGGACGGCCACTTCATGGTGACCTATCCCTGGTTCAGCGATTTCGCGAAGGACTGGGACAAGTTCCTGGAGCACGGGCACCGACTGGCCGGGATGGCAATTGGCCTGTTCGCCATCGGACTCGTGGCTGTGGCCCACATGTATGAGACGCGGCGGTCCGTACGCTGGACCTCGATCGGTGTGTTACTCGGTGTGATTTGCCAGGGACTGCTCGGCGGGGTCCGCGTCCTTCGTGACAACTTCGATCTGGCTCAACTGCACGGGGCGTTCGCAGCCATCGTCTTTTCCGGCATCGCGGTGGTCATCACGCTTCTCGGGCGATCGTGGATCAACTCTGCCCAGGATTCGCCAGCGGCGGATGTCGAACACCTGCGACCATTCGCGCTCATCTGCATTGCGGCTCTCGCGTTCCAATATTTTCTGGGCGGTTTGATTCGGCATCACGGGACGGGATTGCATGAACACCTTGTGATGGGGTTCGTGGCCCTGGGGCTGCTGCTGGCGAATACTTGGTTGGCGATGACCAGCGGGGTGCCGTGGATCAAGCGGGGCGGGATTCTGCTGGCCACGATCGTCATCGTGCAGGTGCTGCTCGGCTTGGCCTCGTGGGTGCTCAAGTTCGGCCACGGCAGTTACGTGGCCACGGCTGACTCGATTGAACAAGTCATCGTCCGCACGGCCCATGCGGTGGTCGGCATCCTGACGTTTATGGTTTCGGTCGTGTACGCCGCGCGCGTCTTTCGCGTACACGCCACCGCGCGACCGATCGGCCCCGTCGCCGCTCCGACCTCACAAAAACTGGCGGGAGGTGCGGCATGAGCAGTGTCGTCTCCGACCTCAGCGTCCCGCTGACTGCGGGCGGTTCACTGGCCGGTTCCGTCTCGCGTCCGCGCGTGCGGGACTTTGTTGCACTCTGCAAACCCAAGATTGCGGTGATGGGGCTGTATACAGTGGCGATCGGGTTCTTCGTCGGCAGCCGGGGGTTGTGGAATGCCCCGCTGCTGCTGCACTCGCTGCTTGGCGTGGGACTCGTGGCGGTGGCGTGCAGCGTCCTCAACCAACTGATCGAGCGAGATACTGATCGCCAGATGTTCCGTACCGCCAGTCGTCCGATTCCGACGGGTCGCATCTCGCCGAATGAGGCCCTCGTCTTCGGCCTGACTGCCGGAGTGGTCGGCCTGACGTGGCTCGCTCTGCGGGTCAACCTGCTGACTGCCGTCCTCGGAGCGGTGACGCTGTTCAGTTACGTCGGCATGTACACGCCGCTGAAGCGCTGGTCGGGTTTGAGTACCGTCATCGGAGCGATTCCGGGGGCGCTGCCACCGGTGCTGGGCTGGACAGCTGCGGGCGGGTCACTGGATGCGGGGGCGTTCGCGCTGTTCGCGACGCTGTTCCTGTGGCAGTTCCCGCACTTCCTGGCGATTGCGTGGCTGCTGCGCGAGCAGTATGCCAACGCCGGGTTGAAGATGATGCCGTGTCTCTCGGGACGTGGGATTGGATTGCTGGCCGTGGGTTATGGAGCGGCACTGATTCCGGCAAGCCTCTTGCCGAGGTTCTGCGGGCTGGCGGGCGACTTCTATGCGTTGACAGCGGTAGGGTTGGGGTTGGCGTACCTGTGGAGTGCGATCGGGTTCGCACGTCACGGAGACGATGCCGCAGCTCGTCGCGTGTTGTGGGCGTCGTTTTTGTACCTGCCCACGTTGTTAGCGGTTCTCACATTGGATCATTGGAGGCTGTTGAGCTAACGCCCCTCACCCCCAGCCCCTCTCCCGGGGGG